>DASUDL010000072.1:0-2949 GCA_036275615.1 Solimonas sp. | reverse complement strand
GGGCGTCTTGTTGAAGGACACGTCCTTGGGGATGTCCACGACCACCGGGCCGGGGCGGCCGCTGCGGGCGATGTGGAAGGCCTTCTTCATCACCATGGCCAGGTCGCGCACGTCCTTCACGAGGAAGTTGTGCTTGACGATCGGGCGCGTGATGCCGACGGTGTCGCACTCCTGGAAGGCATCGAGGCCGATCGCCGCCGTCGGGACCTGACCGGTGATGATCACCATGGGGATCGAGTCCATGTACGCGGTGGCGATGCCGGTGACCGCGTTGGTCACGCCGGGCCCGGAGGTCACCAGGGCCACGCCGACGTCGCCGGTGGCGCGGGCGTAGCCGTCGGCCGCGTGCACCGCGGCCTGCTCGTGGCGCACCAGCACGTGCTGGATGGTGTCCTGCTTGTAGAACGCGTCGTAGATGTGCAGCACCGCGCCGCCGGGGTAGCCCCAGACGTACTTCACGTTCTCGGCCTGGAGGGCCTTGACGAGGATTTCGGCGCCGCGGAATTCGGTGGTCTGGCCGGCCGAGACGGCGGCCGCGGAGCTGAGCTCCGTGCGGGAGATTTCCATGATCAACCTTTCGGGTTTCGAACAACGAACCTTGGGGTGCCCCTTCGCCCGCCCTCGTGAGGCTGCGTCGGGACTTAGAGCACCGGGCCATGGGCGGGCGCGTCGCACCGCCGGATCCGGACTCGTTTGCCTTTTGACTTGCAGCGCGCATTATCGCACTGCAACACGACCATTCCAAAGCCCGACCGCGGCGATGCCATAATTTCCGGCTGCCCATCCACCGCCCCAGGGGCAAGCGGGCACTTCCGCAGCTTCGGCGCGACCCAGAAAAAAGCTTCACCCAGCCGCACGGACACTTGGCCACCGAACGCGAACTCTCGGATTTCCTGCTCAGCGTCGAGAAGCGCGCCTTCAAGCGCACCGTTTATCACGTACGCGAGGAGGAGTCCGCCCTGGACATCGTGCAGGACAGCATGATGAAGCTGGCGGAGCACTACGGCGACAAGCCGCCGAACGAGCTGCCGATGCTGTTCCAGCGCATCCTGTCGAACTGCACCCTGGACTGGTTCCGCCGGCAAAAGACGCGAAATGCGCTCTTTTCCAACCTCAGCGACTTCGAATCCGCCTCGGACGATGGGGATTTCGACCTGCTGGAAACTTACACCTCGCCGGAGAACTCCCAGCAGGTCGAGAGTGCCGAGGACGCCACCCGTCGGGCGCAGGTCCTGCGCGAGATCGAAACGGAGATCATGGAACTGCCCGCCCGTCAACGCGAAGCGTTTCTGATGCGTTACTGGGAAGACATGGACGTGGCCGAAACGGCGGCCGCCATGGGCTGCTCCGAAGGCAGTGTCAAGACCCACTGTTCGAGAGCGGTCGCAGCCCTGAGCAAGGCGCTGCGGGCAAAGGGAATACAACTATGACCACAACGGATCCACTGCGCGCCCGGCAGGCTGACCAGTTCGGCCGCCGTGTGGCGATGCGCCTGGACGCGGCCACGCGCGAACTGCCCTACGAAGTGAACGAGCGCCTGCGCGCGGCACGCGTGCGCGCGCTGCAGGTGCGCAAGCAACACGAAGTTGCACCGGTCATGGTCGACCGTGGCGGTGCCGCCACACTGGGCCTGGGCCAGCGCAGCTGGTTCAACCGCCTGGCCTCCGTGCTGCCGCTGGTGCTGCTGGCTGCCGGCCTGGTGCTGATCCACATCGCCCAGAGCGACCGCCGGGCGACCGAGCTCGCCGAGGTCGATGCCGCCCTGCTGACCGACGACCTGCCGCCGGCCGCCTACGCCGACCCTGGCTTCGTCCAGTTCCTGAAATCCGGCGGCGGCGACTGAGCGGGGCGCCGAGCATGACGCCGCCCCGCCGCCCCGCCATCGCGGCCGGCCTGCTGGTCGCGGGCCTGGCCCTGTCCGCGGCCTGGGCCGCGGAAAACGTGCCCCCGCCGCTGCCGGCCGGCACCTCGGTGGCGCAAGCCGCCAAGCCCTCGGTCTCCACGCAAGCCCCCATCCGCCCCGCGCAGGTGCGCACGGCGCCGGCGACGCGCGCCGAAAGCAAGCCCACCTGGGCCGAACTCACGCCGCCGCAGCAGCAGGCGCTGGCCCCGCTCACCGGCACCTGGCGGGTGCTAGGCGAGGCGCACAAGCGCAAGTGGCTGGCCCTGTCGGAAAACTTCGCCACCCTGCCCCCGGCCGAACAGGCCCGGTTGCACAGCCGCATGACCGAATGGGCGGCCCTGTCGCCGCAGCAGCGTACGCTGGCCCGCCTGAACTTCGCCGAAGCGCAGAAGGTCGCCCCGACCGACAAGCGCGCCAAGTGGGAGGCCTACCAGGCCCTGTCCCCCGAGGAAAAGCGCAAGCTGGCCGACGCCGCCGCCACCAAGACGCCACCGCCGCCCACGGCGGCGGCGGTCAAGCCCGTGCCCCAGCAGAAGCTGGCGAAGATCCCGAAGAAGAAGGCCGAAAGCGCCAAGATCGCCGTGCTGCCCGGCCAGGTGGACAACAACACCCTGCTGCCGCAGCCCCTGGCTCCCATCCTGCCTTGACCGTTCCCGACCCCCTGGCCGCGCCCAGCCTCCGCCGCCGCATGGCGGCCTGGATGTACGAAGGCACGCTCCTGTTCGGCGTGGTGTTCGTCTCCGCCTGGCTGTTCAGCGCACTGGGCCAGATGCGCAATGCGATGGATGCGCGCCGGCCCCTGCTGCAGGTCTTCCTGTTCGTCGTGTTCGCGGTGTACTTCGCGTGGTTCTGGCACAAGGGCCAGACCGTGGCGATGAAGACCTGGCGCATCCGCGTCGTCGACCGCGCGGGCCGCCAGGTGAGCCAGGGCCGCGCCCTGCTGCGCTATGTCCTCAGCTGGCTCTGGTTCCTGCCGCCGCTGGCCGCGATCGCGCCTTTCCACCTCACGGCGGGCCAGGTGGCGCTGGCCGTGGGCGGCTGGGTGG
>DASUDL010000071.1:0-35583 GCA_036275615.1 Solimonas sp. | reverse complement strand
GACCACGCGCGACACCCCCGGGATCTCGTTGACGATGCGGCGCGAGCAGACATCCAGCAGCTCGTACGGCAGATGTGCCCAGTGCGCCGTCATGAAGTCGATGGTCTGTACCGCGCGCAGGGCAATCACCGGCTCGTAGCGACGACCGTCGCCGGTGACGCCCACCGACTTCACCGGCAGGAACACCGCGAAGGCCTGGCTGGTCTTGTCATACCAGCCGCTGCGGCGCAGCTCCTCGATGAAGATATGGTCGGCCAGGCGCAGGGTGTCCGCCGCAGCCTTGGTGACCTCGCCGAGGATGCGCACGCCCAAGCCCGGGCCCGGGAAGGGATGGCGGTAGACCATCTCGCGCGGCAGGCCGAGCTCGACGCCGATGGCGCGGACCTCGTCCTTGAACAGCTCGCGCAGCGGCTCGACCAGCTTCATCTTCATGCGCTCGGGCAGGCCACCGACGTTGTGGTGGCTCTTGATGACGTGCGCCTTCTTGGTCTTGCCGCCGGCCGATTCGATGACGTCCGGGTAGATCGTGCCCTGCGCCAGGAAATCGATCCCCTGCAGCTTGTTGGACTCCTCCTCGAACACCTCGACGAACAGGCGGCCGATGATCTTGCGCTTGGCTTCCGGATCGCTGACGCCCTTGAGCTCGCGCAGGAAGCGCTCCTCGGCGTCGACCCGAATGACCTTCACGCCCAGGTGCTGGGCGAAGATCTTCATCACCTGGTCGCCCTCCTGGTGGCGCAGCAGGCCGTGGTCGACGAACACGCAAGTGAGCTGGTCGCCGATCGCCTTGTGCAGCAGCGCCGCGACCACGGACGAGTCCACGCCGCCGGACAGGCCCAGCAGCACCTTCGAGGTGCCGACCTGCTGGCGCACGGTCTCGATCGCGTCCTCGATGATCCGGCCCGGCTTCCAGGCGTCGCCGCAGCCGCAGATCTCGTGCAGGAAACGCGAGTAGATGCGCGCACCCTGCGTGGTGTGGGTGACTTCCGGATGGAACTGCAGCGCGTAGTAGCCGCGCACCTCGTCGGCCATGCCGGCGATCGGCACATCCTTAGTGGAGGCCAGGAGCCTGAAGCCCGCAGGCAGCACGGTGACGTGGTCGCCGTGCGACATCCAGACGTCAAGCAGGCCATGGCCCTCGGCGTTGACACGGTCCTGGATGTCCTGGAGCAGGCGCGAGTGGCCGTGCGCCCTGATCTCGGCGTAGCCGAACTCCTTCACCGCGCCGGCCTCGACCTTTCCGCCCAGCTGCGCCGCCATGGTCTGCATGCCGTAGCAGATGCCCAGCACCGGCACGCCCAGGTCCCAGACCGCCTGCGGCGCGCGCGGGCCGTTGGACTCCAGGACCGATTCCGGCCCGCCGGAGAGGATCACGCCCTTCGGCGCGAAAGCGCGGACGTCCTCGTCCGCCATGTCCCAGGGGTGCAGCTCGCAATACACGCCCAGCTCGCGCACGCGGCGCGCGATCAGCTGCGTGTACTGGCTGCCGAAATCGAGGATCAGGATCTTGTCGGAATGGATGTTCATCGGTCGGGGCTGCGGTCTACAACGAAAAAGCCCCGGCGGACCGGGGCGTGTTCGGGCTTATTCCACCCGGTAGTTGGGCGCTTCCTTGGTGATGGTCACGTCGTGCACATGGCTTTCCTTGACGCCGGCCGAGGTGATCTTCACGAAGCGGGTCTGCGTGCGGAGTTCCTCGATGCTGCGGCAGCCGGTGTAACCCATGCTGGCGCGCAGGCCGCCAACCATCTGGTGGACGATCGCCGCCATCGAGCCCTTGTACGGCACGCGACCCTCGATGCCCTCCGGCACCAGCTTCTCGACCTCGGCGGTGGTGTCCTGGAAGTAGCGGTCCTTGGAGCCCTGGGCCTGCGACATCGCGCCCATCGAGCCCATGCCGCGGTAGGACTTGTACGAGCGGCCCTGGTAGAGCTCGACCTCGCCCGGCGCTTCCTCGGTGCCGGCCAGCATGGAGCCGACCATGACCGCGGAGGCACCGGCGGCAATGGCCTTGGCGAAGTCACCCGAGTAGCGCACGCCGCCGTCGGAGACCAGCGGGATGCCGCGCGCCTTCAGCGCCTCGGCTACCGCCATCACCGCGCTGATCTGCGGCACGCCCACACCCGCGACGATGCGCGTTGTGCAGATCGAGCCAGGACCAATGCCCACCTTGACCGCGTCGGCGCCGGCGTCGACCAGGGCCAGGGCCGCCTCGCCGGTGGCGATATTGCCGCCGATGACCTGCAGTGCGTCGCCGTACTTCGCCTTGATCTGGGCCACGCGATCGAGCACGCCCTTGGAGTGGCCATGGGCGGTGTCGACGACCACGACATCCACGCCCGCCTCGACCAGGGCCGCAACGCGGTCGTCGGTGTCCTGCCCCGTGCCGACCGCAGCGCCGACGCGCAGGCGGCCCTTCTCGTCCTTGCTGGCATTGGGGAAGTCCTTGGACTTCTGGATGTCCTTGACCGTGATCATGCCGCGCAGCTTGAAGCCGTCGCGCACCACCAGGACCTTCTCGATGCGGTGCTCGTGCAGCTTGGCGATGACCTCCTCGCGCGAGGCGCCTTCGCGCACCGTCACCAGGCGCGACTGCGGGGTCATGATGGCCGACACCGGCTCGTCGTAGCGGGTCTCGAAACGCAGGTCGCGGCTGGTGACGATGCCGACCAGCTGCTTGCCGTCGACGACGGGCACGCCGGAGATCTTGTGCGAACGGGTGAGCTTGAGCACCTCGCCGACGGTCATGGTCGGCGGGACCGTGATCGGGTCGACGATGACGCCGGACTCGTACTTCTTGACCGCCCGGACCTCCGCCGCCTGGCGTTCGGGAGTCATGTTCTTGTGGACGATGCCCATGCCGCCTTCCTGGGCCAGGGCGATCGCCAGCTTGGACTCCGTCACCGTGTCCATGGCCGCCGACAGGAGGGGCACGTTGAGCGTGATGCGCCGGGTCAGCTGGGTGCGCAGGTCGACCTGCCGGGGCAGGACCTCCGAGTAGGCCGGCAACAGCAGCACGTCGTCGAAGGTAAGGGCTTCAGTCTGGATGCGCATGGCGGCAGGCAGTGAAATTGAAGCGGCCAAGTATAAATTATCGACGGCGGGCGTGCCCGGAAACCCTGCGCCCAGGCCCTACACTGGCCGCTAAGGACATCTAGGAGCGCCGGATCCCCGGCGGCCACAAGGAAGGGGCATGGGCGGACTCTACATCCCGGTACGCTGGAAGCTGGCGCTGATGCTGTCGTTTTCGGCCCTCTGGGTCGGCGGCAGCCTGTGGCTGGCCCTGCCCTGGGTCCGTGACCTGTCCGAGCTGATCGGCCCGGTCCTGGCCTGGCTGGTGGTGGGCGGTCTGGCCCTGGTCCCGGGGTATGCCAACGCCTTCCTGCTGGCGGGCCTGCTGTTCGACTGGCGACCGAAGCTGCGAATTTCCGAGCACCTGCCCCCGGTCACGGTGCTGATCGCCGCCTACAACGAGGAAGACTGCATCGCCGACACGCTGGCCAGCTTCGCGCGCCAGAAGTATCCCGGCGAGCTGCAGATCATCGTCATCGACGACGGCTCCACGGACCGCACCTGCGAGCGGGTCCGGGCGCAGGTCGACAGCGGCACCCACCCCGCCAACCAGTCGATCTTCCTCCTGCGCATGGAACAGAACGGCGGCAAGGCCAAGGCGCTGAATGCCGGCCTGCGCCACGCCCGCCACGACCTGGTGATGACCGTGGACGCGGACAGCCTGCTGTTCGGGGAAGCCCTGACCCACCTGGTCAGCAACCAGCTGCAGAGCCCGCCCCACACGGCGGCCACGGCCGGTACCGTGCTGGTGCGCAACTCGCGCGTGAACCTGATCACCAGCCTGCAGGAATGGGACTATTTCCTGGGCATCGCCGTGGTCAAGCGCGTGCAGTCCCTGCTGCAGGGCACCCTGGTAGCGCAGGGAGCGTTCTCGATCTACCGCCGCGAGATCCTCGAGGAGATCGGCGGCTGGCAGGAAACCGTGGGCGAGGACATCGTCCTGACCTGGGACCTGATCCGTCGCGGCTATCGCGTGGGCTATGCCGAGAACGCCTTCGTGTTCACCAACGTGCCTGAGACCTACGGCGCCTACTACCGGCAGCGCAAGCGCTGGTCGCGCGGCCTGATCGAGGCCTTCAAGCGCTATCCCGGCATGATGACCGGCCTGCGCCTGAACACCCCCTTCATCTGGCTGAACTTCCTGTTCCCCTACCTGGACCTGGTCTACCTCTTCGCCTTCATCCCGGGCGTGATCGCGGCCGTATTCTTCCAGAACTATGCGGTGGTCGGGCTGCTGACCCTGCTGCTGATCCCGCTGGCCGTGGCCTGCAACACCCTGATGTTTTTCCGGCAGCGGGCGGTGTTCAAGGCCTACGGCCTGCGGGTGCGGCGCAACGTGCACGGGGCGGTCGGCTTCACCCTCGCCTACCAGGCGATCCTGGCGCCGGCCAGCCTGATGGGTTACTTCGCCGAGTTCTTCAACCTGCGCAAGACCTGGTGATGGCCAAGCTCCCGCTCCTGCTGCTGTGCCTGTGCCTGCCCCTGAACGCCGCGGCGGGTGGCTCACGCAGCTACACCGAGCTGTTCTACAGCGAGGACAACGAGGACCTGAGCCAGCGCAGCTGGCTGCTCGGGCACGAGTTCCGGCCGGACGGGCCGGAGGGGCCACGCGCCTCGCTCGCGGCCGGCCAGCGCCGCTATGCCGACGCCACGCGCGACCGCGACTTCGACACGGTGCGCGCCCAGCTCGACCTGCAGCCCGCAGCCGGCACCGAACTGCGCACGCGCCTGCAGCCGCTCTGGGGCTGGGACTGGTCGCCCGTGCTGGGCAGCGTGTCGCTGGCCCAGACCCTGGGCCGGCCCTGGCGCCTCGAGCTGTCCGCCGAGCGCGAGCTGGTCGACAGCCTGGACGGCCTTGACGCACATCTGGCCGCCGACACCTACGCCCTGGCCGTCGACCGTCGCCTCGGTGAGGACTGGACCCTGGTCGCAGGTGGCAGCTACCAGGACGTCGACGACGGCAACCAGCGCCAGGGTCGCCTGCTGCGGCTGATCTGGAATCCCGGCCAGTCCGCCGGCAGCCTGCAGCTGCGCGCCCGCCGGCTCGACAGCGAATTCCGCAGCAGCGCCTACTTCAGTCCGCGCCGGCTCGAGGAAGCCCTGCTGCTCGGGCAGTGGCGCCAGCCGCTGTTCGGCGGCAAGGCCCTGCTCTCGCTGCAGGCCGGCGGCGGTCAGCAATGGCTGGAGGGCGGCGATGGCGAAGCCCTCTACCAGGGCGAGCTACGCCTGCGCGGCTGGCTCGACGACCGCTGGGGCCTGGAGAGCCGCGTGTCCTGCAGCAACACCGGCGGCTTCGGCAGCGACGCCGCCGGCAGCGGCTACCGCTACTGCGAGGGCCTGCTGAGCCTGCTAAGGGCTTGGTAACATCGCGGGCCTGATGCCCGCCCCCGCCGCCCCGCGCACCGTCTACGAAGTCTCCGAACTCGCGGAGCTGCTGCGCAGCCTGATCGAGGACGCGCTGCCGCGCGTCTGGGTGCAAGGCGAGATCTCCAACCTGGCGCGCCCGGCCTCCGGCCACTGGTACTTCACGCTCAAGGACGCGCGCGCGCAGCTGCGCTGCTGCATGTTCCGCAACGCCAACCAGCTGGTGCGCCCCCCGCCGAAGGACGGCGACCAGGTCCTGATCCGCGGCCAGATCAGCCTCTACCCGGCGCGCGGCGACCTGCAGCTGGTGTGCGAGCACCTGGAGCCGGCGGGCCAGGGCGCCCTGCTGCGCGCCTTCGAGGAACTCAAGCGGCGCCTCGCCAGTGAAGGCCTGTTCGACGAGCACCTGAAGCGCGAGCTGCCGGCGCATCCGCGCGCCATTGGCCTGGTCACGTCCGCCAGTGGCGCGGTGCTGCACGACGTCTGCACGACCCTGGCACGGCGCTACCCGCTGGCGCCGGTCTACCTGTATCCGGTGCCGGTGCAGGGACCGGAGGCGCCGCCCGCCATCGTCCGCGCCTTGCGCGAACTGCCGCAGCGCGCGCCCGTGGACGTGCTGATCCTGGCGCGCGGCGGCGGCTCCCTGGAGGACCTCTGGGCCTTCAACGAGGAGTCCGTGGCGCGTGCGATCCGCGCCTGCGCCGTGCCGGTGATCAGCGCGATTGGCCACGAGACCGACGTCACCATCGCCGACTTTGCCGCCGACCTGCGCGCGCCCACGCCGACCGCAGCGGCCGAGCAAGTCGCACCCGACATCGCGCTGTGGCGCACGGCCCTGGCCGAGGGCGAGCAGCGCCTGCTGCGCCTGCTGCAGCGCCGGCTCGAAGCCGCCAGCGAGCAACTGGCGGCGCAGCAGGCCCGCCTCCAGGCGCAGCATCCCGGTCGCCGCCTGCAGGACCGCGCCCAGCGTCTCGACGAACTGGCCCTGCGCCAGGAGCGCGCCATCGACCAGCTGCTGCAGCGCCGGCGCGAGCGCCTCGACGCGGGCATCCGCCAGCTGCGCCTGGCCAGCCCGGCGCCGCGCGTCGAGGCCGGGCAGCGGCAGCTCGACGGCCAGGCGCACCGGCTCGAAGCCGTCCTGCTGCGTCGCCTGCAGGCCGCGCGCGCTGCCCTGCAGCGCGCGGAGGCCGGACTGTCCGGGCTCAATCCACGCGCCGTGCTCGACCGCGGCTACGCGATCGCGCTCGACGCCGAAGGCCGTGCACTGACCGATGCCGGCAGCGTGCAGGCCGGTGCCGCCGTGCAGCTGCTGCTGGCGCGCGGCCGCCTCGACACCCACGTGACCACCATCCACCCTGCTGGCGACTGACCATGGCCTGGCTGCAACTCCGCGTCCGCTCCCGTCACCCCGAATTCGCCGAGGAAGTCCTGCTCGCGCACAACGCGGCGGCGGTGAGCTTCGTCGATGCGGTCGACGACCCCGTGCTCGAGCCGGCGCCCGGCGAAACCCCGCTCTGGCAGGACACCGTGACGCTCGGCCTGTTCGTGGAGAACACCGATCTCGACCCGGTGCGCGAGGGCCTGCGGGACCTGTTGCCGGATGGCGCGCAGGCCGAGATGAGCGTCGAGCTGATCGAGGACCAGGACTGGGTGCGGGTCTGGCTCAAGGACTGCCCGCCGCTGATGTTCGGACAGCGGCTCTGGGTCGTGCCGCACGAGAAGGTGAGCGAGGTGACACAGGCCGACGCCGTGATCCTGCGCCTGGACCCGGGCCTGGCCTTCGGCACCGGCACCCACCCGACGACCGCGCTGTGCCTGGAATGGCTCGCCGGCGAAGACCTGCGCGGCAAGACCGTACTCGATTTCGGCTGCGGCTCGGGCGTGCTGGCCATTGCCGCGTTGCTGCTGGGTGCCGAGCGCGCCGTGTGCGTCGACATCGACCCGCAGGCCCTGACCGCCACGCGCAACAATGCCGCCGACAATGGTGTCGCCGAGCGCATCACCACCCTGCTGCCGGCGGACTTCGTGCCATTCCCGGCCGACGTGGTGCTGGCCAACATCCTCGCCAACCCGCTGGTGCAGCTGGCACCGCAGATTGCCAGCAGCATCGCCAGCGGCGGCCATCTGGTGCTGGCCGGCCTGCTCGACCGTCAGGCCGAGGAGGTGCGGGCAGCCTACCTGCCCTGGTTCGGCTTCCTGCCCGATGCCAAGCGCGAAGGCTGGACCCGCCTGCACGCCCGCTGCCGCCTGCCGGCACTGATCGCCGAGCAGCGCCTGTCGCCGCGCCTGCTCACCGCCGGCCAGCCGCAGCCGGAACATTTCCCGGTCCTGCGTCACCAGGGCGTCAGCTCCGTCATCAACCTGGCCATGCCGAGCTCGCCCAACTTCCTGGCGAACGAGGCCGAGCTCTGTGCACAGGCCGGGCTGCGCTATATCCATATTCCCGTGCCCTGGGAAGCGCCCACGCTCGAGCACCTGGCGCAGTTCCGGGCCGCGATGCGCACGGCCGATGACGGCCCGGTGCTGCTGCACTGCGCGCTCAACAAGCGCGCCTCGACCTTCGCCTTTCTCCACCGCGTCCTCGACTTAGGCGAGGACCTGCAAGTGGCGTCGCAGGATCTGCGGCAGCAGTGGCAGCCGGAGGCGCCCTGGCAGGCGCTGATCGACGCGGCGCTGGCGAGTCATCCGCATCGCTGAAAAAAGCGGTCCTGGGTACTTTTTCGCCGACGCGGCCGGGAGTATCATGCGCGGCCCTTCACCCCCATGCATGACGGCACGCCAGGATGCGCGGGCCGAGGACCTTCTTCATGTCAGTACTCCGCTCTACCGACATCAAACCCCTGGGCCATGCCGTCTCGGAGTGCCTGGACGATTTCTTCCGCACCCTGAACGGTCACGCGCCGAAGAATCTCTATGACCTGTTCCTCGACCAGGCCGAGCCGCCGCTGCTCAAGGCCACGCTGCGCTATTGCCACGGCAACCAGTCGCGGGCGGCCGAGATGCTGGGCCTGAACCGCGCGACGCTGCGCAAGAAGCTCAAGCTGCACAAGATCAAGCCCGAGGGCCTGAACTAGGCTTTCGTCGCCCGCTGCAAGGCTGCACCGTGAGGCCCGCGCAAGCGGGCTTCCCGTTTCAGGGGCCTGCGTTCACCGCCCCGCCGCATCGTCCGATTCCACTGTTGCCACCGAGGTTCGCCGGTCCATGACCACGCCCCGCAAGACTCCCGTCCGCCGCGCCCTGCTCTCCGTCTCCGACAAGGCCGGCATCGTCGACTTCGCCCGGGAGCTGGCCGCCCGCGGCGTGGAACTGCTGTCCACGGGCGGCACCTATCAGCTGCTGGTGAAGTCCGGCCTGAAGGCTACCGAGGTCAGCCAGCACACCGGCTTCCCGGAGATCATGGATGGCCGCGTCAAGACCCTGCACCCGAAGATCCACGGCGGCCTGCTCGGCCGTCGCGACATCGACGGCGAGGTCATGAAGCAGCACGGCATCGCCGACATCGACTTGCTGGTCGTCAACCTCTATCCCTTCGCAGAGACGATCGCCAAACCCGGCTGCACGCGCGAGGACGCGATCGAGAACATCGACATCGGCGGCCCGGCGATGCTGCGCGCCGCAGCCAAGAACCACGCCTGGGTCGCGGTACTGACCGACCCGTCCGACTACGCCGCCCTGCTCGGCGAACTCGATGCCGGCGGCCTGAGCGATGCGCTGCGCACGCGCCTGGCGGTCAAGGTCTACACGCACACCGCCCGCTACGACAGCATGGTCGCCGGCTATCTCTCCGGCCTGCAGGACGACGGCACGCGCGCCGTGTTCCCGCCGGTGCTGGGCCTGCACTATGACAAGCAGCAGGACCTGCGCTACGGCGAGAACCCGCACCAGCGCGCCGCCTTCTACGTCGAGCGCAATCCGGAGGTCGGCACGATCAGCGCCGCCCGCCAGCTCCAGGGCAAGGAGCTGTCCTACAACAACATCGCCGACGCCGACGCCGCCCTGGAGTGCGTGAAGTCCTTCAGCAAGCCGGCCTGCGTCATCGTCAAGCATGCCAATCCCTGCGGCGTGGCCGTCAACGAGTCCGGCATCCGCGAGGCCTACGAGCGCGCATTCAAGACCGACCCGACCTCGGCCTTCGGCGGCATCATCGCCTTCAACCGCGAGCTCGATGGCGACACGGCCAAGCTGATCGTCGACCGCCAGTTCGTCGAGGTGATCATTGCCCCGCGCATCAGCGCCGCCGCCAGGCAGGTCGTGGCCGCGAAGCAGAACGTGCGTCTCATGGAATGCGGCGATTTCCCGGCGCAACGCGCTGCCGCCTGGGACACCAAGCGCGTGGCCGGCGGCCTGCTGGTGCAGGACGTGGATGCTGCGATCGTGACCCTCGACCAGCTCAAGGTCGTGACGAAGCGCGCACCGACCGAGGCCGAGCTGCACGACCTCGTGTTCGCCTGGAAGGTCGCCAAGTTCGTGAAGTCCAATGCCATCGTCTACGCCCGCGAGCGCATGACCATCGGCGTCGGCGCCGGCCAGATGAGCCGTGTCTACTCGGCGAAGATTGCCGGCATCAAGGCGGCTGACGAGAAGCTCGAGGTCCCGGGCTCGGTGATGGCCTCGGACGCCTTCTTCCCCTTCCGCGACGGCATCGACGCTGCTGCCAAGGCCGGGATCACCGCCGTGATCCAGCCCGGTGGATCGATGCGCGACAACGAGGTGATCGCCGCAGCCGACGAGGCCGGCATGGCGATGGTGTTCACCGGCGTGCGGCACTTCCGGCACTGAGGCCGCCCGACGCGCCGTCCCCAACGCCCCGCCCCGCGCGGGGCGTTCTGTTTCCGGTCAGGCCGCGTCCGCGCGGTGCGCCGTCAACCCCAACCGGGCGATCGCCGTTCCCGCTGCAGGAGCGGACCTTGTGCGCGATGGTCCTTGCGTCCGGGCAAGGGCCTCGGCCCGCTGATTCACAGGCCGCGCCTTTCGCCCCGCGCCGCAAGCCCTGACCTCGGCCGCAGACCGGTAGGAGCGCCAAGTCGTGCAAAGCCGGAAGAGTCCGTCGCGGACAAGGCCCGCGCCGGCAGGATTCCCCGCCGCGCGGCGACTCAGAGATAGCGCCAGCGCTGCCCGTCCTTGCCATCCTCGACCAGCACGCCGCGCGCCTTGAGGTCGTCGCGGATGCGGTCGGACTCCGCCCACTGCTTGTTGCGGCGGGCCTCGGCGCGCTGGCCGATCAGCGCCTCGATCTCGGCCGCGTCCGGCACGCCCGCGGCGGCAGGCGCCGAGGCAAACCACGCCGCCGGATCCTGCTGCAGCAGGCCCAGCAGGGCGCCGGCGTCCAGGATCTGCGCCTTCAGGAGGGCCTTCTCGGTGTCGGTCTGCGCCTTGTTGGCGGCACGGGCCAGCTCGAACAGCTCGGCCAGGGCCATCGGCGTGTTGAGGTCGTCCTCCAGCGCCGCGAGGAAGGCTGGCGTCGCCTTGACGTCAGCGGCGGGCGCCACCATGGCCAGCTCGCGCAGCGCACCGTAGAGACGATCGAGCTTCTTGCGCGCCTCGGTCACCACCTCCTCGTTCCAGTCCACGGGCTGGCGGTAGTGGCCGGTGAGCAGCACGAGGCGGATCACCTCGCCGGGCACGGTCTTGAGCAGTTCGTGCACCAGCAGCACGTTGCCGACCGACTTCGACATCTTCTGGTGATCGACGTTGAGGAAGCCGTTGTGCAGCCAGTAGCGGGCAAAGGGCTTGCCGCCGTGCGCGCAGGTGCTCTGGGCAATCTCGTTCTCGTGGTGCGGGAAGATCAGGTCGTGCCCGCCACCGTGGATGTCGATGGTCTCGCCGAGCAGGGCCTCGGCCATGGCCGAGCACTCGATGTGCCAGCCGGGGCGGCCGCGGCCCCAGGGCGAATCCCAGCCCGGCTGCTCGGGCGTCGAGGGCTTCCACAGCACGAAGTCGCCGGCGTGCTTCTTGTAGGGAGCCACCTCGATGCGCGCGCCGGCCATCAGCGCCTGCTCGTCGCGCCCGGAGAGCTGGCCGTAGTCGGGAAAGCTCAGGGTGTGGAACAGCACGTGGCCCTGGGCCTCGTAGGCGTGGCCGCTGGCGATCAGGCGCTCGATCATGGCGATGATCTGCGGCAGGTGCTGGGTCACGCGCGGGGCGTGGTCCGGCGGCAGCACGCCCAGCGCGGCCATGTCCTCGTGGTAGACCGCGGCGTAGCGGTCGGTGATGACACCGATGTCCACGCCCTCCTTCGCGGCCGCGGCATTGATCTTGTCGTCGATGTCCGTGATGTTGCGGACATAGCTGACGCCGGCGTAGCGGCGGCGCAGCAGGCGCGCCAGCACGTCGAAGACCACGGCGGGCCGGGCATTGCCGATATGGGCGTAGCTGTAGACCGTAGGGCCGCAGACGTACATGGTCACGCGCTGCGGATCGAGCGGGACGAAGTCTTCCTTGCGGCCGGAAAGCGTGTTGTGGAGCTGCATGACGGATCCGGGAGCGGGCCGGGGCGGCCCGAGGCCCGCGCAGGATACCGTCGAAGGACCGGCAAAGCAGCCAGGGCTTATGATCCGGACCTCGTCGCCGCCGCCGAAACCCGACCGCCATGCCTGAATCCGGCACCCCGCCCCGCCTTCCGCGCCGCTACCGGAACCGCTACACCCAGGACGCGCACGGCGGCCTTGACGCCCTGCGCTGGCTGCCCGGTTACCTGCTGCGCCCCTGGAAGCGCGTGGACTTCCCGGTACGCCGTCCCGACCCGGCCCTGCTGGCCAGGCCGGAGCCGCGCCTGACCTGGATCGGCCATTCCAGCTTCCTGCTGCGCTTCGCCGGCCGCAGCCTGGTTACCGATCCGCACCTGTCGCAGCGCGCCTCGCCGTTCTCGTTCGCCGGTCCGGCCCGTCTCACGCCGCCGGCGCTGGAGCATGCCGATCTGCCGCCACTGGATCTGGCACTGATCTCCCACGACCACTACGACCACCTCGACGAGACCACGGTCTGCCGCCTGGCCCGCGAGCATCCACGGCTGCAGTTCGTCGTGCCCTCGGGCCTGAAGGCCTGGTTCGCGCGACGCGGCATCACGCGCGTTACCGAACTGGGGTGGTGGGAATCGGCCGAGGTCGCCGGCCTGACCGTGCACGCGGTGCCGGTGCAGCATTTCTCCGGCCGCGGCCCGCACGACCGCAATCGCACCCTGTGGTGCGGCTTCATGGTCGAGGGCGGCGGACAGCGCCTGTTCTTTGCCGGCGACAGCGGCTACTCGAAGGATTTCCAGGACATCGCCGAGCGCTTCGCGCCCGTCGACCTGGCCCTGCTGCCGATCGGCGCCTACGACCCGCGCTGGTTCATGCAGCACATGCACATGAATCCCGAGGAGGCCGTACAGATCCATCGCGAGCTGCGCTGCCGTCGCTCGGTGGCCATGCACTGGGGCACGTTCCGGCTCACCGAGGAGCCGCTCGACGAGCCGCCGCAGCGCCTGCGCGCGGCGCTGGCCGCGGCCGGCCTGCCGGCCGAGAGCTTCTGGGTCCTGGAGCACGGCGAGAGCCGCGCGCTTGACTAGGGTCCGCTTCCAGCTTCAAGGGGCCGGAGCGCCCATCGCCTTCAGCGCCGCCAGGCGCGCCGCGCGCGCTGCCGGCGGCTGCCGTGACAGCTCGCGGGCAGCGGCATGGAAGCGGCGCCAGTCCCGGCCACTGGCCTCGAACAGCTGGGCGAACGCCGGAACATCCTCCTCGTACAGCCCGAAGGGCAGCAGTCGGGCGTTGTTGAGCGGCCCCTCGGCAAACCAGGCCTCGTAGCCCCGCCAACCACCCCAGGGACCGTCGCGCAGGGCGGCGTGGTCGCGCACCAGCGCCGCCAGGATCTCGGCCTTGCGGGCGCGCATCGCCGGTGCCGCCAGGGGCTCGGCATAGAGGGCCTCCAGCTGCGCCCGGGTGGTGAGCACCCGGTCGCGGAACTGGCGCTGGCGCTCCAGCAGGCGCGCGTCCCAGCCGATCGCGTCCTGCGGATGGGCCTGCCGCCATGCCTGCAGGCCCTGCTGGCCCACGAACTCCGCGTAGGACTCGTTGAAGCGCGTATCGCCGTCGATGAACAGCTGCTGGTGGGCCAGCTCGTGGAACAGGGTTTCCAGCAGGACGGCATCGCTCCAGCGCAGCATGCCGTTGAGCACCGGGTCGTCGAACCAGCCGAGGGTGGAGTAGGCGACCGCCCCGCCGACATGGACGTCATAGCCCTGGTCGCGCAGCTCGGCCGCACGCCGTTCGGCGAGGTCGCGCCGGAAATACCCCTGGTAGGCCAGGCAGCCGACCACGAGGAAGCACTCCTGCCGCGGCGCCAACGAGAACTCCGGCGTGGCCAGCACGTTGTACACGGCCTCGTCGCGGTGCAGGTCGGCATAGCCGGTGTAGCTGGCATTGTCCGGCAGGCCCAGGGTGGTCACGGCCCAGAGGCGGGCCAGGCGCACCCGGGCCAGACGCCGCTTCAGCTCGGCATCCGCTCCGGGGTCCGCCAGGATCCGGGCGATCGGTACCCGGGCCTGGAGCAGGTCCATCTGCCCCCCGGCCACGTGCAGGTAGTAGCAGCCCGACAGCCCCGCCAGCAGGATCGGGGCCGCGAGGACCGCTGTCAGAAAACGTCCATAAGCCATCGTTACTAGTGCGCCGGCGGCGCCCGGACCGTATCGTTTCCGTTAAGGCGCAGTTAATAGTGCCCATTTCCATCTGTCGAGGAGCCCCCCAGTGTCCCGTCTTGCCCTGAGCACCCTGTTGTTGTGTCTGTCGATTTCCGCCTGCGATGGAGGCGGTGGCGGGGGAGGCCTTGGCGGCGGCGGTGATGGGGGCGGC
The DNA here is from genome assembly GCA_036275615.1 of Solimonas sp. GTDB lineage: Bacteria > Pseudomonadota > Gammaproteobacteria > Nevskiales > Nevskiaceae > Solimonas. The sequence goes on along the minus strand of DASUDL010000071.1, from coordinate 21,322 downwards.
GCCATCCCGATGGGCGAGAGCGCCCCGCGCGTGGCCGTCACCCAGAGCCGGGCCGGTACCAGCTACCGCCAGGAAGTGGTGTCGCCGGTCACCGAGGACACGACCGTGATCCAGGTCTTCGAGCCCACCCAGCTCGAGGCCGGCAAGACCTACCCGCTGGTGCTGGAAGGCCACGGCTATGGCGGCTCGCGCCAGACCGAGGCGGCCGACGGCAGCTTCATCAAGCGCCTGAACGATGCCGGCTACTACGTCATCTCCATCGACCAGCGCGGCTTCGGTGAGTCCAGCGGCACCGTGCGCGTCATGGACCCGGACTACGAAGGCCAGAACCTGGTGGCCGTGCTCGACTGGGCCGAGGACCTGCCGGGTTTGCGCCGCCGCGCCAACGGCGAAATGTACGTCGGCAGCTACGGCGGCTCCTACGGCGGCATGTACCAGTTCCTGACCTTCGGCGCCGACCCCAAGCACCGCCTGCGCGTGATCGTGCCGGACATCACGCCGCATGATCTGGTGTACGCACTCAACCCGAACAACGTCATCAAGTCGGGCTGGGCCCTGGTGCTGTCGGCCGGCGGCGAGGCCAGCGGCATCACCAGCCTGGCCAGCGGCACGATTCCCGCCGGCACCAACCAGGACGACGCCATCATCGAGACCCTGACCCAGGGCGCGCTGACCAACGTGTTCCCCGAGGCGGGCCGCAACTTCTTCACCTACCACAGCGTGCGCTACTTCTGCGACGGCGTGGCGCCGGGCCCGCAGGAGTTCCTGTTTGCGACGCCGGACACCTTCCTGGTGCCGCCCGGCCCGCTGCCGGCGGTGGACGCCCTCATCACCCAGGGCTTCCGTGACACCCTGTTCAACTTCAACGACGGCCTGCACAACTACGAGTGCATGAAGGCGCGCGGTGGCGACGTGCGCTTCCTGACGCACCAGTCGGGCCACATCCTCCCGGTGGCGCCGACCCAGGCCGAGGGCCCGCTCGATCCCTTCTACCAGGCCCTCACCCTGCCCGGTTTCCAGGATGCGGGTGGCTCCGCCAGCTGCGGCAGCATGTCCCTGAACGAGCTGCGTTTCGCCTGGTTCGAGGAGAAGCTGCAGCGCAAGAGCGGCACCGTCGCCGCCACGGTCAAGTCGGGCCGCAACGTCTGCCTGAGCCTCGCCGAGGGTGATGCGATCAGCGTCGCGGCCGTGAAGAAGGGCGGTACGGCCTTCCCCATCGACGGCTCGACGCCGCAGTTCTCCAGCGTGCTCGGCATCGTCGGTGCCACCCTAGGCAACGGCGCGCGCGAGGCCCTGCTGGCCACGCAGCCGCTGTACACGGCCCCGGCCGGCGGCGCCGTCATCGCCGGCGTCCCGCGCCTGGAACTGGAGCTGTCCGGCCTCAGCGGCCTGGAAATGGCAACCTGCGTCGCGCCCGAGATCCAGCTGGGCTGCGACCCCATCCTCTACCTGGCCATCGGCCACCGCCTGGCCGGCACCGAGCGCTGGGACCTGATCGACGACCAGATCACCCCGGTGCGCGGCTTCGGCACCCATAGCCTCGACATGAACGGCATCGCCGAGCGCCTCGCCGAGGGCGACGAACTGGCCCTGCTGGTGTTCGGCTTCCATGCCCAGTTCCCGGTCACCTGGTCGCGCGACCTGCTGGTCCCGGCGCTCAACCTCAGCGGCAGCGTGCAGCTCCCGCTGCTGGCCCCGAACGAGATCCTGGCCAGCGGGCTCTGATCCTGCGGGCACCGGGCCCTGCCCGGTGCCCGTCCAGCTTCCCGAGGGCGCCTGGGGGGGTGCCCGAGGGTTCCACGCCGCCTTCGGGCGGCGTTTTTTTTGGGCGGGCGTCTATGATGGGCGACCGAGTCCCCCCGCTCCGCGCATGAACCTCCCCAGCCCCGGCTCCCCGCTCGACCCGCTTTCCGCACCGCCACCGCCGCGCAACCTGCAGCGCAATGACCTGCTGGCCTGGGCGGCTGCGGGCCTGATCCTGCTGCTGATCCTGAAGCTGCACCTGCTGCCGGCCCTGCTGGCCGGCCTGCTGGTGCATGAACTGGTCAACGTGCTCACCCCCTGGTTCAAGCACCGAGCCCTGGGCCGCGACGGCCCGCGCCTGATCGCGGTCGCGCTGATTGCCAGTGCGGTCATCGCCGCCCTGGCCGCGGCTGGCGTCGGCATCGCCGCCTTCCTGCGCAGCAGCGACGAGAGTCTTCCGGCGTTGCTGGCGCGCATGGCCCAGATCATCGAGAACTCGCGCGAGCACCTGCCCGCGTGGCTGCTGGCCTACCTGCCGGACGACGCCGAGACCCTGCGCCTGGCGGTCGTGGAATGGCTGCGTACGCATGCCGGCACCCTGCAGATCGCCGGCCGCGACCTCGGGCGCGCCCTCGCCCATATCCTGCTCGGGATGATCATCGGCGCCCTGCTGTCCCTGCAGCGGGCCAACAAGTCGCAGCGCCGCCGGCCCCTGACCGTCCAGGTCGGCGCCCGCGCCGCCCGCATGGCCAGCGCCTTCCGGCGCGTGGTCTTCGCGCAGTTCTGGATCTCGTCGATCAACACCTTCTTCACCTGGCTGTACCTGGGCGTGGTGCTGCCGCAGTTCGGGGTGGAGCTGCCCCTGATGAAGACTCTGGTGCTGGTGACCTTCGTCGCCGGCCTGCTGCCGATCCTGGGCAACCTGATCTCCAACAGCGTGATCTTCGTGGTGAGCCTCAGCCAGGGCCTGTTCGTGGCCCTGGGCGCGCTCGCCTACCTGATCGTGATCCACAAGCTGGAGTACTTCCTCAACGCCCGCATCATCGGCGCCAACATCAAGGCACGCGCCTCGGAGCTGCTGATCGCCATGCTGGTGATGGAGGCGGCCTTCGGCATCCCCGGTCTGATCGCGGCGCCGATCTTCTACGCCTACTTCAAGGACGAACTGAAGGCCAAGGGCCTGGTCTAGGCGGCCGCGCGCGGCGCGCTCAGCCGGCCGGCTTGTCCAGCCAGACGCCCAGGCCCTGGGCGTTGAGTTCCATGTCGAAGGCCAGCAGCGCGCGCACCTGCGCCTCGGGCAGGGCATTGCCCTGGGCGCGCAGGCAGGACAAGGCATCCTGCATCAGGGCCTCGATCAGGGCGGTGTGCCGATCGGGCGCCGCCTTCAGGCGCTGGCCGATGGCGACGTAGCGCTGCAGGCCCGCCCGCAGCTCCGCGGCCAGGCGCGGCACCTCACGCACCTCGCCGAAATGGGTCAGGAACATGCGCTCGGGCTGGAACGACAGGTAGCGGTCGAGCGTGCCGTACCAGGCCTCCGGTTCGAACTGCACCGGCGTCGTGGTCGGGAACAGGAAGGGACCGGCGGGGCCGTCGAACTCGCGGTAGCTCAGGCCGAAGGTGTCGCCGGTGAAAAAGCCGCGGCTGACCGCATCCCAGATGCTGAAGTGATGGCGCGCATGGCCGGGGCTGTCGACGAACTGCAGCTCGCCCTGGCCCAGCGCCAGGCGGTGACCGTCATCCGCCACGATCACGCGTGCCTGCGGCACCGGCGCGATCTCGCCGTACATGGCCTGGACCGCCTCGGCGCCGTACACGGCACTGGCGCCAGCGATCAGCTTCGAGGGATCGATCAGGTGGCGGGCGCCGCGCGGGTGCGCCACCAGTCGGGCGTTCGGCAGCGCGCGCATCAGCACGCCGACGCCGCCCGCATGATCGAGATGCACATGGGTGGGGATCACGTAGCGCACCCGCTCGCGGGCAATGCCCCGGGCGTCGAGCCAGGCCAGCAGGCGCGGCACGCCGTGGGCCGTGCCGGCCTCGATGAAGGCGCCCTCGCCGTCGCGCTCAAGGTAGTAGCAGGCGGCCAGGCCGGGACGTTCCTGCAGCGTGTCGAGGCGATGGACGCCGTGGTCGTAGGCGTGGTGCGGGGGCAGCGAGGGGGCGGCGGTCATGGCGGTGGGGCGACAGGGTGGCCGCGCATGATAGAGGCCGGCGGCAGCGGCCTGCATCCGGGCCGCCCCGCAGCGTCGGTCCTAGCCGCGATCCAGCTCCGCGCGCAGTGGCACCAGCTCGTCCCAGAGCTTGAGCTTCTGCGCCAGCGCGTCGAGCTGGGGACGCCGGCTGCCGAGCAGGCCCGCACCGCGCCGGCCGATATGCTTCTGGATCTTCGCCGGCTGTGCCGCCAGCAGGGGCAGCAGCTGCGGCCAGAGCGACTCGCGGTCCGCGGCTTCCAGCAGGCCACCGATCAGCACGTCGTCCTGCGCCACCGCCACCTCGAGCAGATCCTGGCGCAGCTGCGCATCGACGCGCGCCAGCACGCCGATCAGGGGCGCCCACAGGTCCTGGGCATCGACCGCGGCGATCATCTCGGCCAGCACCTCCGGCTCGCGCAGGACGGCCAGGCCGAAGACCCGGCGCAGGCCCTCGTCGTCGAGCAGGTTCACGAAGGGGATCAGCACGCCCCAGAGCTGCTCGGCACGGGTGGTCTGGATCAGGGCGACCAGCGGCGCGTCCGCCAGGCGCAGGGCCGCGGTGGCGAGCTGACGCTGCAGGGGCTCATCGACGCGGCCAATCAGGGCCAGGCCCGCCACCCGCAGGGCATCACCGCCCTTCAGGGCATCGCCGACCGCCTTGTTGAGGCGCTCCGCCGACAGGAACCGGACCACGGTGCCCAGGCGCGCATCCGACTCCACGTACAGACCGACACGCAGCAACTGCTCGTTGCTGAGCTTGTCCATGACCGCGCGCAGGGCGCCGTCGGGCAGTTGCTCGACGAAACGTCCCATGGTCACGAACTCGCCGCGCTGGGCCAGCTGCTGCGACACCTGGACGATCAGCGGCACCGGGATGCCGCGCAGCAGCTCCGCGACGCGGCGCGGGTCCAGCTGCAGGCAGACCTCGCCCAGGAACTCCACGGGCAGGCGCGAGGAAACGTCGATGGCCCGTTCCGGCGGCATGAAGCCGGCGATGCGGGCCGACAGGGTGGCGCCGAACACCTTCTCGGACAGCTTGGCGACGAGGCTCACCGGCAGCAGACGGCTGGCGGCGGCGACCTGCTCGAATACCGTGCGCCCCTGGTCGAACAGACGGGCCGAGATGCGCTCGCGCAGGGCGCGGAGCGTCGCTACGGGCAGGGCATCGAGGTACTCAAGATCGTGCTCGCCGATATCGAGCAGGCGGGCGAGACGGACGCGTTCGGCGCGTCGGGCCAGGGTGTCGTTCATCAGGTCTTCTGGAACAGGCGCTTGATCGCGCCGCGCAGCACGGCCGGCACCAGGGTCAGGGTTTCATCGAGGGCTTTCTCGAGGGCCTTGCCCTCGCGCTGGCGCGCCGCGCGCACCTGGGCCGCGAGCAGCTTGCGGTCGCTGGCGTCGAGGGCCTCCAGGCCCTCCACCTGGCCGCCGAGCTCATGCTCCAGGTCGTTCGTGTTCGATTTGGTCATGGGACCACATGGGGATTCAACGCGGCGGACAGCCGCTCATGGGCGCGCAGCATACTTCTTCATGGCCTCCGCGCTGAAATGCGCAGCGGTGAAAGCCGGCGGCGGATCTTCCGCGCGGGCCGGATCCTGCAGGCCGGCGATCAGGTAGCGGCCGCTGCTGAGCTGGTAGATCACCTCGGCAGCGTAACGGGGCGCGGCGCCGGGCTTGCCGACCACCAGGTGGCCTTCCTGGAGCTGGTAGGGCTGGTCGTAGGCATCGAGTGCATCCGCCGCCAGGATCGTCCAGCTGTCCTCGTCGAGGTAGAAGCGGCGCTTGCGCATCGCGTGCTGGCCGCCGGCGCGCAGCTGCGCGTCGACCACCCACACCCGGTGCAACTCGTAGCGCAGCAGTTCCTGGTTCATGTGCGTAGGGCGCACCAGGTCGGCGTGGCGCATCGCGGCGGCGGCCAGGCGTCGGGCGTTGTAGGGCACGAACACCTCGCGCTTGCCGACCAGCTTCCAGTCGTAGGCCTCGAGCGCGCCGTTGAACAGATCAAGCTGGTCGAAGAACTGCATGCCGTCCGAGCCCGGGCTGGTGCGGTCGCAGCAGATCTTCGGCTCGCGCCGCGGCAGACGCGTCCCCGGCGTGAAGGTCCAGGCGGCGCGGCCGAGCGAACCCAGGCCGCTACGCTCATGCACCAGCACGACCGCACCGGCGATGCGTGGCGGTGCCAGGGTCTGCGTCAGGCTGCGGGACAGTTCGCGGCGCTCGCCCTCGAGGCTGCCCGGCGCCTGCAGATTGGCGTAGACGGCCTGGTAGTCCTCGGCCAGTTCCAGCACCTGGAAGCTGCCGGTCGGCTGGACCGCCAGCTGCTGCACGCGCCGGGACTGGGCGTCGCCGCGCCAGCGCAGCTTGTGGTTCCACAGCACCTCGGCGCCGTTGGCCGGCACCGGGAAGGGGAAGCCCAGCCGGCAGCCGGCCAGGTCGTCGCTGCCCGACAGCTTGCAGCTGGCGGCATTGCGCTTCGTCGCCTCGTCGATCGCCTGCGGCCAGGCCACGGTCCGCCGCGAGGGATAGACGTTCATCACATAGGTATTGGGATAGGCCTGGAGCAGCCAGGCATGGCTCTCGGTCAACTGGTCCCGGTAGCGGTTCATGTTCGTCCAGTTGATGACGAACAGCGGCTTCTCGTCGGCCGACGGCAACTCCGGGCGCGCCTGCCAGGCCGGGATGGTGGCCGGCGGATCCTCGGCCACCTCGAACTCGTCCTTGGGCGCACGGCTGCGCGACTGCTCTGCCGGTGTGGTGCCGCGCGAGCCCGCACGCTCCGCACCGACGGGCGTCAGGTCCTGACCCAGGCGTGCCACATCCTGGGGGCGCGCGGCCGCACCGGCCGGGCCCGCTGCCACGACCAAGGCCGCGGCCAGGAGCATGGCCGCCTCCGGCACCCGCCCTCCCCCGATCCCCGTCGCCCTCATCCCCGTCCCCCCGGCGCGGTTGCGACCTCAGTGCGAATCCAGCGCCTCATCGGCCCCGGCGGTGAGGTCCTTGCCCGCGTGCTTGAGCTCTTCCTTGGACAGGAAGTAGGCCAGGCCCGGCAGCACGACGATGGCGCCGATCATGTTGGCGGTGAAGCCGAAGATCAGCAGCAGGCCCATGTCGCGCTGGAACTGCAGGTCGGAGAACAGCCACATGGCCACGCCGGAGGCGAGGCCCACGCCGGTGAACAGCGTGGCCTTACCGGTGGAGCGCATCTTCTGGTAGTAGGCGTCCTCGAGCGACATGCCCTTGCGCAAGCCCGCCGCGATCACCGAGTAGCTGTAGATGCCGTAGTCCACGCCGATGCCGCAGGCGAAGGCCAGCACCGGCAAGGTCGCGACCTTCTGGCCGATGCCCAGGGTCACCATTACCCAGTAGCCCAGGGCCGTGACCACCGACAGCGGCACGATCACGCACAGCACGCCGGAGAGCGTGCGGAACGACAGCCACAGGAACAGGATGATCACGGCGTAGACGTAGCCCACGACCGGCAGCTCGTTGCGCTTGACCTCCTCGTTGGTGGCGGCCATCACGCCGATGTTGCCGGAGGCCAGGCGGAAGGTGACGCGCTTGTCCTGCTGCAGCTCGGCGACGTACTTCTTCACCGAGTCGGTCAGGCTCTGGATGGTCTGGGCCTTGTGATCCGTGGTGAAGATGAACAGGGCCAGTGCCGAGCAGGTGTCGTTGAGGAAGCCCGAGGTGGTCGGCACCAGCGCGGTGGTCTGCGCCAGCGACTGCGGCTCGCGCGGCAAGACTTCGGCGTCGAGGCGGCCCTCCGACAGGCCGGAGTTGGCGATCTTGGCCAGCTCCAGCAGCGAGAGCACGTCGCGCACGCCCTCCTGGTTCTTCATATACCAGCTGAAGCGGTCGACCTCCGAGACCAGGGAGTAGTCGACGCAGCCGTTGTCGAAGGACTCGGCGATCACCTTGAGGTGGTCGACGCCCATCGTGAAATGGCGCGCGATCTCGGCGGCATCGCGGTTGAAGCGCGAGTCCGGACGCAGTTCCGGCACGCCGTCGGTGGTGTCGCCGATCTGCACCTTGGGATACTGGAAGGCGCCATAGACGCCCAGCACCAGCGAGATCGAGACCACGACGATCGCCGGACCACGGCGGCACAGCACCTTCATCTTCGCGAAGATCGCGTCGCCGATGCGCTCGCGCTTCTCGGTGGCGAGGCGGAAGGCCTCGACGTTCGGCAGCTTCACGAACGAGAGCACCGTCGGCAGCAGCATCTTGTTGACCATGATCACGCCGACCATGCCGAAGGCGGCGTTCACCGACATTTCGCGGATGATCTGGATGTTGATCAGGTAGATGGTCGAGAAGCCGGCGACGTTGGTGACCAGCGCCACGACACCGGGGATCGCCAGCGCGCGGAAGGTCGACAGCGAGGCCTGGTAGGAGGTGGCGTTGCGGGTCGAGATCTCGTTGGCCCAGGAGCTGACGTACTGCACGCCGTGGCTCACCGACACCGCCATGATCAGGAACGGCACCAGCAGCGCGAAGGGGTCGAGGCCGTAGCCGACCATGTTGAGCAGGCCGAGCTCCCAGATGCAGGACACCAGCGAGGTCGAGACCACGACCACGCCGAGGAAGGCCGAGCCCAGGTAGATCCACAGCAGCAGCCCCATCAGGATCAAGGCCACCACGAAGAACGAGGCGACCTCCACCGAGGCCTTGGTCATGTCGTCGACGACCTTGGCGAAGCCGACGATATGGATCGAGACGTTCTCGGTCTCGTACTTGGCGCGGATCTCCTCGAGCTTGTCACCGACCTTCACGTAGTCGAGCGAGGCATCGCCACCCGGGTCCGCGGCCGCGGTCTCGACGACCGCGCGCAGGCGCTGGCTGAAACCCGGGGCCGCCGCCTCGCCTTCCGGCGCGGTCTGGCCGGGCGCCAGCCCCGAGTCCCAGGCCTCGCGCAGGCGCTGCGACAGCGGTTTGGCCGCCGCCTCGAGATCGGCGACGGTGCCGGCGTTGGGGTCCTGCTCCAGCAGTTCCAGCTGCACCAGCGCGGCGCTCTGGTCTTCCGACACCAGGCGGCCGATGACGCTGGCCTTGCCCACGTTGACGCGGATGCGCTGCATCATCTCCGGCGTCGGGGCGTAGTCGGACGGGATCACGTTCTCGCCGGACAGGCCACCCTCCACCACCTCGATGTAGAGGATGCTGGGCGAGAAGATGGAGGTCACGCGGGCACGGTCCACGCCCGGGATGAAGAAGGCATCGTCGGAGACCTTGCGCAGGGTCTCCATGAACTCGGGCTGGTAGATGTCGCCCTTCTTGTTGTGCAGGGCGATCAGCACCGTGTTGGCGCCGCCGAAATCCCGGTAGTAGTCCAGGAAGGTCTGCATGTACGGGTGCGCCTTGGGCACCATCTTCAGCCAGCCGGCATTGGGCCGCAGCTGCGAGGCCTGCCAGGCGAAGAACACCGTCAGCAGCAGCAGGATCGTCAGGGTGATCCGGCGGTACTGGAAGATCGGCGGCTCGACCCAGCGCAGGATCGCGCGGGTGAAGCTGGTCGAGGTCGTGGCAGCGGTCACGGGAGGGCTCCCAGGTCTTGCACGCCGCGACGGCCGACGCCGAGCAGGCGCTGGGCGACGGGCTGGATGTCGTTCAGGGTTTCACTGGCCGGGAGCTTCTGGATCTCCAGCGTCTGCAGGCCGGCATCGCTGCGCACGGCCACCGCATTGGTGCCGACCAGCAGCACGCGGCCGTCGGGCAGGACGCTGCCACCGAAGAAGCTCTCCTGCAGCGGGCTGTCCAGCTTGCGCCAGCCCAGGGCGGCGATCTGCGCCGGGTCGCTCAGGGTCTCGATCGCGTAGGAGTCGAAGCTGGCCGGATCCTGTACCGGGCAGGCCGACAGATCCTCGGACAGGTACACGTTGCCGCGCATGCCGAAGGCCAGCACCCGCTTGCCATCCGGGCTCAGGGCGCCGAAGTAGGACCCGGAATACGGCGACTTGAGCAGTTCCCAGGTGGCCCCGGCGTCCTTCGAGCGCGCCAGCATGCCGCGCTCGCCGGCGACGAACAGGGTGCCGTCGGCCAGGGCCAGGATACGGTTGAAGTGCTGGGCGATCTCGGTGACCGGGTTGGTCTGACGCTCCCAGGTCTTGCCGCCGTCGGCCGTGCGGTACAGAGAGCCGTAGCCACCGACCGCCAGGCCGTTCTGCGCATCGAGGAACAGCACGTCGAACAGCACGCGCGCCTCGGGGTCGCGGTGCTGCAGCGACCAGGTCCTGCCGCCGTCCGCCGTGTGCAGGATCGTGGCGTCGTAGCCCACGGCCCAGCCGTTCTTCTCGTCGAGGAAGCGCAGCCGCGTCAGCATCTGGCTGACCGGCGAAGGCACCTGCTGCCAGGCCTTGCCATCCTCGGACGTGAGGATCACGCCATGATCGCCGACCGCAACCAGGCGCGAGCCGGCCTGCGCGAGATCGAGCAGGCGGCCCTTGGCCGCACCGGTCACCATCAGGGCCGGCTTGGCCACGTCGGCCGGTGCGGGCGGCGGAACCGCCTCATCCGGAACCTGTTCCTGGGCGCCGGCGACGACGCTCCAGGCCGCCAGCAGCGCCGCGGCGGCGGGCAGCAGGCGCCGGCTCACTTGCTACGCGCCTTGCGCTGCAGCGAGGCCGGGGCGAACAGCGAGTCCTCGTACTTCACCTCGAAGTCGGAGATCGCGTCCTCGTTGGTCATCGTGGTCACGAAGTAGCGCTTCGACTGCAGGTCGTAGATGGTCTCGGGGATGCCGGACACGGTCGGGATGAAGGGAATCGACAGGAGATGGGCTTCCTGCACCTTCCACATCTGGCCGCGGTTGTCGTAGCAGTCCACCACGGCGATCGACCAGGAATCCTCGTCCAGGTAGAAGCGGCGCTTGCCGAAGCGATGCCGCTGGCCGTTGCGCAGCGTGGCTTCCACCACCCAGACGCGGTGCAGCTCGTAGCGCGCGAGATCCTGGTTGATGTGGCCGGGGCGGATGATGTCCTTGTACTTGAAGGTCGGGCTGTTGAGCATCCAGGCGTTGTACGGGATCAGCACTTCCCGCTTGCCGACCAGCTTCCAGTCAAAGCGGTCCAGCGCGCCGTTGAACACGTCGATCTGGTCGTTGAACTGCTCGCCGTCCGAGCCCACGGACGGGTTGTCATAGCCCACGTCCGGCGCGCGGTTCACGCGGCCCAGGCCCGGCGAGAAGATCCAGGCAAGGCGGGTGTTGCCCTCACCGCCCGCGCTCTCGTGCACCAGGATCACCTGGCCAGCGACGCGCGGCGGTTCCAGCACCTCCTGCAGGTAGTAGGCGAAGATGCCGCCCTTGCGCAGTTCGGCCGGCTCCTTGAGGTTGGCGTACTTGAACTTCACGTCCTCGATCAGCTTGCTGATCTTGTAGGTGCCGTCCGGCTTGACGATGGCCTGATTGTTGTAGCGCTTCACCGCCGAGCCACGGAACTTGAGCTTGTGGTTCCAGATCGGCTCGGCACCCGACTTCGGGATCGGGAACGGGAAGCCGGTCAGGGCGCCCTGCACGTCGTCCGTGCCCTTGAGCGAGGCGCGGGTGGCGTTGGCCACGGTTTCCTTGAGGATCTCGTCCGGGAAGTAGGCGTTGCGGTACGAGGGGTACACGATCATCTTGTAGTCGGGATACGTCTTGAACATGGCCTTGTGGCCATCGGTCAGGATCGCGTCGTACTGGGCAAGATTGCTGCGGTTGATCACGTACAGGGGCTTCATCGAGGCCGTGGCGTCGGTCTGGCCCGGGGCCTTGTACTGCAGGAAGCCCTTCACGTACGACGGCGTATAGCGCAGCAGCAGGTCATTGGCCTGCACGCGCACCTTCGAGTTGTCGACGATCGACAGGATCTCCAGCACGCGGCCGATGTCGAAGGCGGCCACGAGGCGCGACATCCAGTCCGGCTTGGACTTGAGGCTGTTGATGACGGCAACGATGTCGTCCTTGAGCTGCGGCAGCTTCAGCTTCTTGGACTTCACGTCGTTGATCAGGCCGTCGACGCTCTTGCCGCCGCGCGTGGCCAGGACCTTGTTGAACTCGGCCTTGAGGCCGGCATCGCTGCTCAGCATCTGCCGGGTGATCTCGACGATGCGGTCGGCCTTGGCCGGCTCGGCGTCCATGATCATCTGGCCCTGGTTCAGGATGTCGCCGACCACGGCAGCGTCGCTGATCATGGCCTGGATGTCCTTGACCAGGCGCACGCGCAGGTCTTCAAGCTGCTGGCGCGTGATCTTCTGCATCTCGGGGCTGAAGGAGGCCTTGCCCACGTAGGCCGGGATCGTGCCGTCCTTGTTGCCGGCACGCTCGGCACCCACCTCGGTCAGGTCCTTGCCCAGGCGCGCCGCTTCCGTGGCCGGCACGCCGGCAGACGCCAACAGGGGAAGCCCCAGCAGCGCCAGGGCGGCGCCGCGCTTCATCGTTCTCATCGTGTCTCTCTCCCGCCCGGTCGCGAGTTGCGCCGGGTTTGCGCAGGTACGTTCGTCGTTTGCCACCCCAGTCACAAGGGCTATCCTGCCATTGGCGACTGTCACTACAGCCTACGCCGGTCACGCCAACGCCGGAAGCCAAGGGCCGGCGGAATGCAAGACTGCCCCGAGCGCCGCGCATCCCCTACCATGCGCCCTCCCCTGCGCACGGCCCGTCCCCGGGGTCGCGCCGCACACCGAGATTCCGACACCATGTGGTTCAAGAACCTGCAGATCTACCGTCTGCCGTCCGGCTGGTCTTTGTCCGCCGGCGCCCTCGAAGAGAAGCTGTCCGCCCGGCCGCTGCAGCCCTGCACCGGCCTCAACCTGCAGTCGCGCGGCTGGGTGCCGGCCAGCGAGGACGGCCAGTGGGTCTACGCCCAGGGGCGGCAGATGCTGGTGGCCATGGGCATCGAGCAGAAGCTGCTGCCCGGGGCCGTGGTACGCCAGGCCGCTGAGGAGCGGGCGCAGCAGTACGAGCGTCTGAAGGGCTTCAAGCCCGGCCGCAAGATGATGCGCGAGATCAAGGACCAGGTGACCGCCGAGCTGCTGCCGCGTGCCTTCGTGCGCCAGCGCACCCTGCGCGCCTGGCTCGATCCGGTCGGTGGCTGGGCGGTGGTCGACGCCTCCAGCCCCGGCCGCGCCGAGGAACTGATCGAGTTGCTGCGTGACACACTCGGCGAGTTTGCCGCGGTACCGGTGGACGCCGAGCAGGCCCCCTCGGCCGCGCTGACCGCCTGGCTGGCCTCGGGCAACCCGCCGGGACGCTTCACGCTGGATGACGAATGCGAGCTTTGCGGCACGGACGTCTCCAAGCCCACCGTGCGCTATGTGCGCCACGCGCTGGAGGGCGAGGAAGGCCTGCGCCGCCACATCGCCGACGGCAAGTTCGCGACCCGGGTGGCACTCACCTGGAACGAGCGCCTCAGCCTGGTCGTCACCGAGAAGCTGCAGGTGAAGAAGCTCAAGTTCCTGGTCGTGCGCGAGGGCGACGACCAGACGGCGCAGAACCCGCAGGAGCAGTTCGACCTCGACTTCGCGCTGATGAGCGGCGAGCTGGGCGAGATGCTCAAGGACCTGGGACAGGCCCTGCGCTTCAAGGCGGAGTAGCGGTCCGGCGCCTCAGGCGCGGCGCCAGGCCCAGGCGGCCAGCGGCACGGCCAGCAGCTGCGCGAGCACGAAGCCCGGCACGTCGGCGAGGCGGATGCCGGCGAAGCTCTCGGTGAGTGCCCGGGCCAGCGTGACCGCCGGATTGGCGAAGGACGTCGAGGCCGTGAACCAGTAGGCGCCGAGAATGTAGGCCGCCACGGCCCCGGGGATCGCCGCGGCGCGCTCGCGCCGCAGCAGCAGGATCAGGCTGAGCAGGCCGAAGCTCGCCACGCACTCACTGAACCACTGCGCCGGTCCGGTACGTACCCGCGTCGACAGCTCCAGCAGGGGCAGTCCGAACATGGCCTGCGCCGCCATCACGCCGGTCACGGCACCTGCCACCTGGGTCAGCACATGGGCGGGCACCTCGCGCCAGGGCAAGCCGCCGTCCATCGCCAGGGCGAGGCTCACGGCCGGGTTGAACTGCGCACCCGACACCGGCGCCAGCGCCAGGATCAGCGCGTAGAGCACGCCGGCCGTGGCCAGGGCATTGGCCAGCAGCGCCAGCGCGACGTTACCGCCCGCCAGGCGCTCGGCCATGATTCCCGAGCCGACGACCGCCGCCAGCAGGAAGGCCGTGCCGAGGAATTCGGCTCGCAGTCGCAATGCGAGGCTCATGCGCGACCGATGGCCTGCAGCTCTCGCCGCAGCGCGGCCTCGTCCAGCTGCGCGAACGGCAGCGCCGCGAAACGGGCCACGCGTCGCTGCAGGATCTCGTAGGCCGCCAGGAAGGCGTCGCGGCGCTGGGCATCGCTGCCCTCGACGGCGGCCGGGTCCGGCAGGCCCCAATGCGCCTGCAGCGGGGTTCCGGGCCAGTAGGGGCAAGTCTCACCGGCCGCCGCGTCACAGACCGTGAACACGTAGTCCATCACGGGTGCCCCCGGTGCGGAGAACTCGTCCCAGGGCTTGCTGCGCAGGCCATCGGTCGCATACCCCAGCTCGCGCAGCAGGGCCAGGGCATCCGGGTTGACCTCGCCCCGCGGCCGGCTGCCGGCGCTGTAGCCGCGGAAGGCCCCGCTCGCAGCGCCGGCCTGATTGATCAGCACCTCGCCCAGGATCGAGCGCGCCGAGTTGCCCGTGCACAGGATCAGGACGTTCGCCGGCCCCAGCGTCTTGCCCAGGAAGTGCGAGCTGGCGGGGCAGAGCCCGGAAAACTGGGCCGTGGCCCGGATGGCGGGTGGTGCCGCAGCACGGTCCTGCGGCGCATAGCCCAGGCGCCGGAAGTAATCCTGGGCGTCCATGGTGAGCAGGTAGAGGCTGCGCTGTCCGCGCCGACGGGCGCGTGCTTCCAGTGCCGCCACCAGGCGCCGGCCCAGGCCGCTGCGACGCGCCGCTGGCGCCACGACCACGGAGCGCAACAGCCCCCCGTCCTCGGCCGGCTCGACCGTACCCGCGGCCAGTACCTGTCCGTCCGCCTCGGCCAGCAGGAAATCGGCCCACAGAGACGGCGTCAGGTCCTCGACCGGCAGGCCAGCGGTCTGGAGCAGGGCGCGAATCGCCGGGGCATCGGCGGCGGTGGCCGCCCGGATCCGGGCCTCAGCCACAGCAGGCCGCCGGTGCCGACGTCGAAACCGCCTGTGGGTTCGCCGGGGCGGGACAGCAGGCCGAGGCTGACGCCGGAACGGCGTCCGCGTCCCGGCCGAACACCGGGATCGTGCCCAGGGTATGGAAGGCCTCCCAGGGAATGCCCTGCGGATCGCGCAACCAGTGCTTGTCGGACTGCGCGTAGCAACAGGCCGCGCCCGGCTCGTCGCGCGCCGCAAGCCCGGCTTGCGCCGCCTGCGCTCGCAGCGCCTGCAACTCGGATGCCTCGTCCACCTGGATCCCGAGGTGGTTCACGCCCGGCTGGCCTTCACGGCTCGAGATCGCGAAGTTGATCCGCGGGTCGTCGAGCATCCACTTGGCATAATCGGGCTTCGTCAC
The DNA here is from genome assembly GCA_036275615.1 of Solimonas sp. Lineage (GTDB taxonomy): Bacteria > Pseudomonadota > Gammaproteobacteria > Nevskiales > Nevskiaceae > Solimonas. Next base: position 5,855 of record DASUDL010000071.1, on the reverse strand, counting down.
CGTGGGCGCACTCGCGAACAGCCGCGAGTAGAAGCGGATGCTCTCGTCGAGGTCCTTCACCGACAGGTGGACGTGGAAACGCTTCATGCAGCCTTCTCCGTTGCGGCGGGTGAGCACGAGGTCTCGCAGGAACGACCGCCGCAGCAGTTCTCCGTGAGATAGCCGAGCAGGGCATTCATCGCCCTGAAGTCCGGCGCGTAGTAGATGAAGCGGCCTTCCTGGCGCGCCTTGATCAGGCCCGCCTGCGCCAGCTCCTTGAGATGGAACGACAGCGTGGCCGGCGCGGCCTCGATGCGCGCGCCGATGTCGCTCACGCACAGCCCCTGCGGACCCGCCTGCACCAACAGGCGGAAGACCCGTAGGCGGGTTTCCTGGGCCAGGGCACCCAGACGGCCAACGGCGGTTGATATATTCATATTTCTAGTTTTATCGAAATACTGAGCAACGTCAATCCCCCGTGCAGGGTGCCGGCCCGGCAGGCTTGCCTCCAGACAAGCGGCAAGGGGACACTGAGGTCCGTCATGGCCCGCCAGAGGCCAGACTTTTCGAGGGGGAATCCACATGCGTCTTCTGCCTGCCGTGTTTGCGCTGGGCCTGGTCCTGTTCGTGATCGGCGTCCGGACGGGTCATATCGAGATCCCGCAGAAGGCCCGCGAAGCCTACGGCGAAACCATCTTCGGCCAGATCGAACAGGCGGTGCGCCGAAGCCGCAGGGAGTCCGTACCGCCGCCGCGGTCGCCGGGCGCCCCGCCGCAGTTCGAGGTCTGGTCGGAACCGCTGCTCGGCGAACAGCTGCGCGAACTGCTCTATGCGGGACAGCACGCGGCGCTGGAAGGCCGCCTGCGCGAGCTGCGCGACGCCTACGAGAGCGATGCCAGCACCGAATTCCAGCTCGATCAGGCCTACCTCGGACTGGCCGGTGCCGAACCCCGCCTGCGCGAGGAAATCGAGGCCTGGGTCCAGCAGCGCCCGTCATCCGCGGAGGCGCAGCTGGCGCGCGCCGCGCTGCGCGTCGAGGCTGCGCTGGCACGGCGCAAGGGCCAGACCGCGAAGGAGGCCGGCGAGGCCACGATGCAGGACTTCGAACGGCTGATGCAGCTGGCGGCGACCGACGCCGAGACCGTGCTCGCGACCGACCCCGGCCACCCGGTGGCCTGGAAGGCCCTGCTGCGCTCCGAAGGAGGGCGCCACGGATCCACGGGCGTCCTTGCGCTCAGGGACCGCCTGAACCGGGACGCCGCACGCAGTTACCTGGCGCAGCGCACGCTGCTGCACTTCCTTCAGCCTCGCTGGGGCGGCAGCTACGAGGCGATTGCGCTCGAAGCCACCCGCGCCCAGGCGGGCCTGACACAGAACCCGCGCCTGGCGGTCCTGCTGGGCGTGCCCTACTGGGCCGCCGGTGCGGACCTGGCGTCCGCCGACCGTGCCGAGGAGGCCCTCCCCTACTTCGACAAGGCACTCACCTTCGGCGAGGATCCGCGCTTCCTGGAGGACCGCGCCCGGGCGCTGATGGAGCTGTCACGCTTCTCGGCTGCCCTGGCCGACCTGCGTCAGGAGCACGCCCGCTTCCCGACCGACGAGACGCGGGAACGTCTTGGCCGCGCCCGGGAACGGATGCGCCAGCGAGCCTACCGGCTGCATGGCGACGGAGCGCATACCGCGGCGCTGCAGGCCTACTCCGCCTACCTCGAGCTCTGGCCCGACGACAGCGAGGTGCTGTTCAACCAAGGCAAGACCTTTTCGGCCCTGAACCGGCACGCCGAGGCGCTGCGCAGCTTCCGCCAGGTGATCGAACAGGATCCGGTGCACTTCGACGCTACGCGCCACGCCGACATGGCACTGGCCCGCGACAAGCGCTGGCCCGAGGTGCTGGCGCTCTGGGCGGCCTACCTCGAGCAGAAGCCCGATCACGCCGAGGCCCACATGGAGCGCGGTGGCGCCTACTTCCACATGGGTGACATGGTCCAGGCGTACACGAGCGCCAGCCGCGCCTGTGAGCTCGGGCTCGAGATCGGCTGCAGCTGGAAAGCCCGGCTGCGAACCCATCCGGCCGTGCAGCAGAGCGAACGCGCTAGCCCGTGAACGCGAACCGCGGCTGCCGCCGTCCGTCGTGCTCGATCTCCCCGAAGAACATCGCGTACGGCCGCACCCAGAGCCCGCTGTCGTTGTAGAGCGGACGGTACAGGGCCAGCGGTTCGAGCGTCTCGCTGTGACGGACCACGCCAATCAGCTCGTACTCACCGCCCTTGTAGTGGCGATAGCGACCGAGACGGGGCTGGGGCAGAGGCGGCAGGTTGTCCATGGCCAGCGCATTATCGCCCGCCCACGCAAAAGGGCGCCTTGCGGCGCCCTTCGCGTACCACCTTGATGCTACGAGCCGCTTACTCGAACACGAAGCTGTCGATCGGCAGCTTCATCAGCGACTTGCTCGGCTTGACCATCGACACCGCGTGGCCCTTGGCGCGCGGCAGGAGGTGGTCGAAGTAGAACTTCGCGGTGGCGAGCTTGGCCTTGTAGAACTCCGGCTTCTCGTTGCCGCCCTCGGCGAGCTTCTTGCTGGCGACCGCGGCCTGCACGGCCCAGAAGTAGGCCATCATCACGTAGCCCGAGTACATCAGGAAGTGATGGCTCGCGGCGCTGACGCTGTCGCGGTCCTTGCGGGCCGTGAGCATCACGCGCATGGTCAGCAGGTTCCACTCGGCGGCCAGCTTGGCCAGGGTGGTCGCGTACGGGCGCAGGCGCGCGTTGCGCATGTGCTCGGCGGCGAACTTGGCGATCTGCACCGTGAACTCGCGCACGGCCTTGCCGCGGGTCTGGATCAGCACCTTGCGGCCGAGCAGGTCCAGCGCCTGGATGCCGGTCGTGCCCTCGTAGAGCGTGGCGATGCGCGCGTCGCGCGCGATCTGCTCCATGCCGTGCTCCTTGATGTAGCCGTGGCCGCCGAACACCTGCATGCCGTGGTTGGCGGCCTCGAGGCCCATCTCGGTGAGGAAACCCTTGAGGATCGGCGTGAAGAAGCCGAGGCGGTCGTCCCAGAGCTTGTACTTGGCCGGGTCGTTCTCGACGATGCCGTTGACCATGTGGTCAGCATACTGCGCGGCAAAGTAGATCATCGCGCGGCCGCCCTCGGCGAAGGCCTTCTGGGTGAGCAGCATGCGGCGCACGTCGGCATGGTGGATCAGCGCGTCGGCGACCTTGTCCGGTTCCTTCTTGCCAGAGAGCGCGCGCATCGAGCGGCGGTCCTTGGCGTAGCGCAGCGCGCCTTGGAAGGAGAGTTCGGCATGGGCCACGCCCTGCACGGCGGTGCCGATGCGGGCCGTGTTCATGAAGGTGAACATCGCCTCCAGGCCCTTGTTGGGCTCACCGATCATGTAGCCGGTGGCGCCATCGAAATTCAGCACGGCGGTGGCCGAGGCCTTGATGCCCATCTTGTGCTCGATGGAGGCGCAGTTCACCGGGTTGCGCTCGCCCAGCGATCCGTCGGCCTTGACCAGCACCTTGGGCACGATGAACAGCGAGATGCCGCGGGTGCCCGGGGGCGCGTCCGGCAGGCGCGCCAGGACGATGTGGATGATGTTCTCGGTGAGGTCGTGCTCGCCGGCCGAGATGAAGATCTTGGTGCCGGTGAGCTTGTGGGTGCCGTCGGCCTGGGGCTCGGCCTTGGTCTTGACCTGGCCGAGGTCGGTGCCGCACTGCGGCTCGGTGAGACACATGGTGCCGGACCAGCGGCCCTCGACCATCGGCGGCATGTACAGCGCCTTCTGCTCGTCGGTGGCGTACTGCAGGATCGTGTTCATGGCGCCCAGGCTCAGGCCCGGATACATGGTGAACGACCAGTTGGCCGTGCCCATCATCTCGGACTTGATCAGGCCCAGCGACATCGGCATGCCCTGACCGCCAAACTCGGTCGGGTGCGACAGGCCCTGCCAGCCGCCGGCCACGAACTGGTCGTAGGCTTCCTTGAAGCCCTTGGGCGTGGTGACCGTGCCGTTGTTGAAGCGGCAGCCTTCCTCGTCACCGGAGAGATTGATCGGCGAGAGCACTTCCTCGCAATACTTGGCGCATTCCTCGAGGATCGCGTTGACCGTATCCGGGTCCGCGTCCTTGCCATTGCTCAGGCCCGCGTAGTGGCTGGGATAGTCGAACACCTCATTGAGCAGGAAGCGCGTGTCGCGCAGCGGTGCTTTGTAGGCCGGCATGGGGGGTAATCCTGGTAGCGGTAGACGGCGCGGATTCTGGACCTCCGCGCCCCGCCGTGCCATTGGCCCAAATCGGCGGCCGGTTGCGGCTGTACGGTGAATCCCTCAGCGACAGGCTGTTCACCCCCCTCTCGCCATCCAGGGCCCCCGGGTCCCTCGCGGTCCTCGGGAACCCCGGGGACCGGGCGCGGCCGGTTGCTGCCGGACCAGGCGTATTCCACGATGCCGGGGCATGCCACCCCCGCCGCCCGCGTCGTCGTCCCCGCCTGCCTGCTGGGCCTTCATCAGCTACAGCCATGCGGACGATGCCTGGGGCCGCTGGCTGCATCGGGCGCTTGAGTCCTATCGGATCCCCCGCGCCCTGGTCGGCCAGCCGGGCCTGCACGGACCGGTGCCCCGGCGCCTGTTCCCGGTGTTCCGGGACCGCGACGAACTCTCCTCCTCGGCCGAACTGGGCAGCGCCATCGAGGCCGCCCTGCGGGCCGCGCGCTGCCAGGTGGTGATCTGCTCACCGCATGCAGCGGCCTCGCGCTGGGTCAACGAGGAGATCCGCAGCTTCAAGCGCCTGGGCCGCCAGGACCGGATCCTGGCCCTGATCGTCGACGGCGAGCCCCATGCCTCGGAGCAGCCGGGCAGCGGCCGGCCCGAGTGCTTCCCGGTGGCGCTGCGCCAGCACTGGGGCAGCGACGGCGAGCCGGACGGCCAGCCCGCCGAGCCGATCGCCGCCGACCTGCGCCCCGGGCGCGACAGCCGCCGGGACGCGGTGCTGAAGCTGGTCGCCGGCATCCTCGGCTTGAACCTCGACGCGCTCCGGCAGCGGGAGAAGGTCCGGGCCCGCTGGCGCGCCACCGGCGTCGCTGCGCTGGGCCTGGGGGTGATCGCGCTGGCCGTGGGCATCTGGGAATGGCAGGACCAGCGGCGGCTCGCGGAGCTGCAGCAAGCCCGCATCGCCCGCTACACCGAGATCGGCCGCCAGGAACTGCTCGCCGAGCAGCGCAGCCGGGCCGCGGTGTATCTCTCGGCCGCCTACAGCCTGGGTGGCGACAGCCCGGCGCTGCGGCTGATGCTGGCGCAGGCCCTGCAGGTGGCCGACGCGCAGGCGCGCCGCTTTGCCGCCAGCCGCGCCGACGCCGTGCTCGACGCCGGCTACAGCCCGGACGGGCGGCAGGTGGTGGCGCTGCAGGGCGAGTACGACGATTCCGGGCGCTTTCCGGTGCGGCTCTGGGACGCGCACAGCGGCCGGCCGCTGTGGCCCGACGTCGATGCCCGCTCGTCGCTGCGGCCGCTGTTCAGCGCCGACGGGCGCCACCTGTTCATGGCCTATCCCACGCCGCCGGTGGATCGATCCGGGGCAAGCGAACCCCGCACGGCGGCCGCGAGTGGCTTCGAGCCGCAGCAGGGATCGACCTGGACCTGGGAAATCCGCGAAACCGCCACCGGGCAGGTCTGGCGGAGGCTCACGGGCCTGCCGCCTGCACATACCGCCTACGAGGCCAGCCAGTTCAGCCCGCTCATGTCCCCGCAGGGAACCCGCCTGGTCAGTGAGGGCGAGAACGGCCGCGCCCTGGTCTGGGAGTACGGGGGCACTGCAGCGCCGCGTCCGTTCGGTGGGCCGGGCACCGTCAGCGAGGCCGCCTGGAGCCGTGATGGAGGGCA
>DASUDL010000070.1:0-2861 GCA_036275615.1 Solimonas sp. | reverse complement strand
ACCTTGACCGTGGGCGTGACCTCGTCGCACAGCTCCACCACGCTCACCTTGTGCGGCATGGTGATCAGCGCGCCGCGCACGTTCTCCAGCGCGAACACGCCGCGCAGCACGGCCTCGAAGTTCTCCGGCCGGCAGCCCATGGGAACGACGATCGCGTTGATCCCCACCGACTCGAAGTAGGGGTTGTAGATCATCGGCGCCTTGAAGGAGTGCGTCGGCCAGCCGATGTGGGCGACCAGCTCCGTGTGTCCGTTGATCAGCATGGGGCGGGGGACTCGGGCGTTCATCGCAGCCTGGGGTTGTCGGCGTCCTGCGTGCGGGCCAGGGCTTCCATGGCGATCACGTAGCCCTGCACGCCGAAGCCCACGACGATGCCGGCGGCCGCCGGCGAAATGTAGGAGTGGTGGCGGAAGGCCTCGCGCGCGTGCACGTTGGAGATGTGGCACTCCACCACCGGCAGCCCGTCCACGCCCTTGATCGCGTCGTGCAGGGCCACCGAGGTGTGGGTGAAGGCGCCCGGGTTGAACACGCAACCCAGCACGCCGCCCTGTTTCCACAGCCGGCCGGCGTCGTGGATGCGGTCGATCAGCGCGCCTTCCCAGTTGCTCTGGAAGCATTCCACCTCGTACCCCAGGCGCTCGCCGGCCTGCCGGCACATGGCTTCCACGTCGGCCAGCGTCGTGGTGCCGTACTGGGCCGGCTCGCGCGTGCCCAGCAGGTTCAGGTTGGGCCCGTTGAGGACGAGGATCTTCTTCATGCGGTGCTTACTTGCGGGCCTTGTCCAGTTCCACCATGACCGCCTTCACGGTGTCATCGCCGACGCTTGCAGAATGCTTGGCGATCACCGGCTTCATCCTGTCGCGCAGCTTGGCGACTTCCGCCGGGGGCAACTCGGTGACCTGCATGCCGTTCTTCTTCAGCTCCTCGAGGATCGAGGCCTGCGCCGCGCGCGACTGCTCGCGCTGGTACTTCGAGGACTCGTTGGCTGCGTCCTGCAGCACCTTCCTGTCGGCATCGGACAGGGTGTCCCAGAACTTCTTGCTGATCACCACCGACTGAGGGTTGTACTGGTGGTTGGTCAGCGCCAGGTGCTTCTGCACTTCGTACAGCTTGGCGCCGCGGATCGTGGCGACCGGGTTCTCCTGGCCGTCCACCGCCTTCTGCTCCAGTGCGGCGTACAGCTCGGGGAAGGGCAGCGGCGTCGGGTTGGCGCCCAGCGCGGTGACCCAGTCGACGTTGATCGGGTTGGGGATCACGCGCAGCTTCAGGCCGGCGATGTCCTCCACCTTGGTGATCGGCCGCTTGCTGTTGGTCAGGTTGCGGAAGCCCAGCTCGTAGTACGCCAGGCCCACCATGCCCTTGTCGGCCAGCTTGGCATGCAGCGACTTGCCGAAGGGGCCGTCCACCACGGCGTCGGCTTCCTTCGGGTTGCCGAACAGGAAGGGGAAGTCGTAGATCGCGAAGTCCTTCACCACGCTGGCGAAGATGCCGGAGTTCATGGCCGCCATCTCCAGCGTGCCGCCCTGCAGGGCCGACACGTTGGCCTGGTCGCTGCCCAGCGCGCCGCCGGGGAAGACCTGCACCTTCAGGCGCCCGGCGGAGTTCTTCTCCACCAGCTCGGCGAACTTCTCCATGCCCAGCACGATGGGGTGGCCCTTGGCGTTCTGGTTGGCGAACTTGATCGTGCGCGTCTGCGCCTGCACGAGGCCGAAGGCGGACAGGGCGACGGCGGCCACCAGCGTCTTGACGAACAGTCTTTTCATGCTTTTGTCTCCAGGGTTAAGTCGAGCGGGTCGGGAATCAGCCATAGAACCACCGTGCCGGCACCATCACCAGCTGCGGGAAGAAAACGAACAGGAACATCACGGCGAACTGGGCGAGCATGAAGGGCCACACGCCCCGCGTCACCTCGTCCATGCTCACCTTGCCGACGCCGGCCACCGTGCTGAGCACCGTGCCGACCGGGGGCGTGATGAGGCCGATGGCGTTGTTGATCATGAACAGCACGCCGAAGTAGATCGGGTCGATGCCCGCGGCCTTCACCAGCGGCATCAGCACCGGCGTGAGGATCAGGATGGTGGGCGTCATGTCCATCGCCGTGCCCACCAGCATGGTGATCAGCATGATGGCCAGCATCAGCAGGATGGGCCGCTCGATCAGCGGCTGCAGCAGCGTGACCAGTTCGGCGGTGAGGTTGGTCACCGTGAGCATCCAGGCCGACACCATGGCCGCGGCCACCAGGAACATGATCACCGCGGAGGTCTGCGCCGCGGCCTGGAACAGGCCGTACAGCTGCGACAGCTTCAGCTCGCGGTAGACGACGGTGGAGATGAACAGGGCGTAGACCGCCGCCACCACCGCCGCCTCGGTCGGCGTGAACACGCCGAACTTCAGGCCCACGACCACGATCACCGGCAGGCCGAGCGCCAGCGTCGCGTCCTTCGCGGCGGCCAGCACCTCGCTGCGGGTGGCGCGCGGCGGCGCCTCGATCTTCTCCTTGCGCACCAGCCACCACCAGGTGAGCCACAGTGCCGCGCCCAGCATGAGGCCGGGCGCGATGCCCGCCATGAACAACTTGGAGATCGACACGTTGGCGGCCACGCCGAACACCACGAAGCCGATGCTGGGCGGGATGATGGGCGCGATGATGCTGGCCGCCGACAGCAGGCCGGCCGAGCGGGCGCGGTCGTAGCCCGCGCGGTTCATCATCGGCAGCAGCAGGGCGGCCAGCGCCGCCGCATCGGCCACCGCGGAGCCCGAGAGGGCGGCCATGATCACCGCCGCCATGATCGCCACGTAGCCCAGGCCGCCGCGCACGTGGCCCACCAGCGCCAGCGCGAAATTGACGATGCGGCGCGACA
>DASUDL010000069.1:0-11217 GCA_036275615.1 Solimonas sp. | reverse complement strand
TCCAGGGCGGTGTGATAGCCCAGGCCGCTGTTGGCGCCGGTGACGATGGCACGGCGCCCCTCGAGGTCGGGGATGTTCTGGGTGGTCCACTTGGCCATGGCGGCGCTCGGCAACGGAAGTTGGCGCTATTCTGCGCCCGGGAGGCGGACACCGGATCGTCCGCATGGCGGACCAGGGGAGCCTGCGGATGGAACTGGCGACGATGACGGCGGCGCAGTGGCATCAGGTCCTGCTCTGGACCATTCTCCTGTTGTGCCCCCTGGTGTTCGGCGGTCTCCAGCTCCTGCCGGCGGCCTATGGCCGGCACAAGAAGGCCCGGCAGAACCCGCTCTGGGGGCCGGGGATCCCGACCCGCTGGGCCTGGGTGATCATGGAGGCGCCCTCCTCGCTGGGCTTCGCCGCCTTCTACTTCTGGGGGGAGCATGCCCTGGAGCTGGCGCCGCTGGTGCTGTTCCTGATGTGGCAGAGCCACTACTTCCAGCGCAGCTTCATCTTCCCCTTTCTGATCAAGACCCGGCCGGGCGACACCACGCCGGTGATGATCCCGGTGATGGCGGTGTCGTCCAACCTCGTCATCTCCTTCCTCAACGCCGCGATCCTGTCCTGGGCCAGCATCGGCCCCGGCTATGAGCTCGCCTGGCTCTGGGACCCGCGCTTCCTGATCGGTGCCGCGATCTTCGTGGCCGGCTGGCGCATCAACCGCAAGGCGGACGCCATGCTCGCAGCCCTGCGCCAGCCCGGCGAGACCGGCTACAAGATCCCGCGCGGCTGGCTGTACGAACACGTCAGCTGCCCCAACTACCTGGGCGAGTTCCTGGTCTGGACCGGCTGGGCGATCGCCACCTGGTCGACCGCCGGCCTGGTCTTCCTGCTGTGGACGCTGGCCAACCTGGTCCCGCGCGCCCTGCAGAACCACCGCTGGTACCACGAGAAGTTCGCCGATTACCCGCCGCAGCGTCGTGCGGTGATCCCGGGAATTCTCTAGACAGGGGCGGATCAAACCCGCGACTGGCTCATCAGGCCTGCTTAGGGAAAATTTCCCAATCGGGACGGGGCCTTCGCTCGCTATACTCGCGCCGGGACGCCACGGCCGGCGTCCCTCCATCACCGCTGTCCGCGAGGAAGAACCCGATGTCCGCCCTGACCCGCCGTTCCTGGATCGGCCCGCTGTCCCTGGCCCTGAGCCTCAGCCTGGCCGCCTGCAGCGGTGGCAGCAGCACTGGCTCGTTCAACGTCGGCGGTGGCGGCAACGTCGCGGTTCCCGGCGAAGGGGGCACCGGTACCGGCCGCACCTACCGCATCAAGCCGGGCGCCAATGCCACCAGCGAGGTGATCGCCGCCATGGTGCAGGCCGCGCCGGGCGACGTGATCGAGTTCGGCTGCGGCTACTACGAGCTCTCCACCTCGCTGCAGCTCACCGACACCGAGGACGTGCTGATCAAGGGCTGCGGCAAGGACAAGACCGTCCTGTCGTTCAAGAACAACAAGACGCCGGAAGGCATCCTGGCGGTGAACGTGCGCGGCCTGCGCGTGACTGACCTCACCGTGCTCGATACGGCCGGCAACGGCATCGAGCTGCGCGGCGTCGACCACGCCGTGCTGCGCCGCGTGCGCACCATCTGGTCCTCGGGCGGCGGCCGCGAGAGCGCCACGCCGATCACGGCCGAGAACGCCTTCGCCAACAACGCCAAGCTGCTCAACGTGCCCTGTACCAACCCGGCCACGCAGAACCCGGATGTGCCGGAGAACGCGGGCGGCGACACCAGCTCGCCGGACTACACCGTCAGCGACAAGTCCGGCCGCTACGGCATCTACCCGGTATCGTCGGAGAACATTCTGGTCGAGGAGTCCGAGTCGATCGGCGCCTCCGACGCCGGCATCTACGTCGGCCAGACCAACACGGCGATCATCCGCAAGAGCCGTGCGGCCTTCAATGTGTTCGGCTTCGAGATCGAGAACGTGCAGGGCGGCGAGTACGACAGCAATGTCGCCGAGTGCAACACCGGCGGTTTCCTGATCTACGACCTCGACAACCTGCGCCAGTACGGCGACCGCTCGATCATGCACGGCAACATCTCGCGCATGAACAACACCTACAACTTCACCTCCGGCGGCTTTGTCGGCAACGTGCCCTCGGGCAGCGGCATGATCACCCTGTCGTACGACCGCATCGACATCTACGACAACGTGTTCCAGGACAACAACACGGGCGGCATCATCCACGCCAGCTACGAACTGTTCCCCGAGGGCGCCGGCCGCCCCAACGAGCACCGCATCGACTGGTACACGGAAGGCGTGCACATCTTCCGCAACAAGTTCGTCAACAACGGCAACGCCCTGCCGCCGCCGACCACGGCGGACCTGCAGAATGGCGATACGGCTCGCCTGCTCCCGGCCCTGGTCGGCCTCAAGAACCAGGCGGCCTGCCTCAACCCGCTCAACCTTGCCACCTGCGCCCTGGCGGCCGGCCCGGGCCTGCACGCCACCGGCTTCCGCGGCGCGCACATCGTCTGGGACGGCCTGCTCGATACCCTCGATGCCGACTGCCCCTACCCGAAGGATGCGGCCGGCAAGCCGGTGCCCGCCGATGCGCGCGGCAAGCCCCTGCACAACAACGAGCACCCGGACCCGGCCTGCCACTACAACGCCTACAAGTTCGCCACCACGGGTGACCGGCCGCGCAAGCTGCCGGACTGGTGGTCGTCCTGCATCGACGCCGACAATGACTTCAGCAGCGACAGCCTGAAGTTCTCCAACTTCCACGGCCTCAAGGGCCTGGAGCCGGTGATCGCCCTGGCGGTCAGCGGCGATCCGGTCACGGGCCTGGCGGCCCTGCCGTCGACTGACCTCGCCAACTTCGCGGCGAGCCTCAGCCTCGCCCCGCACGACTGCCCGACCGCCTACGGCAAGAACCTCCCGGCCCTGCCGCGGGTGGTGTTCCCGGCCTTCCAGCGCAGCGGCGAGTTCGACCCCGCCCCCACCCAGGCCGAGATCGACCGCCTCTGCGGCGCCGCCATGCCGGCCGGCCAGGTGAACTTCGCCGCCGCGGCGCGCGTCAACTGCCCGCGCCTGGAGCAGTACAACCTGTTCGCCGACAACAGCGAGCCGCGCAGCAAGCCCAATGGCCGCGGCGAGCCCTACACGCTGACCACCAAGCTGTTCTCGGACTACACGATCAAGTACCGCGTGGCCTACATCCCCGAGGGCAAGAGCGCGACCTACCGCGATGCCGGCGGTGGCAGCGACCTGACCAAGGCCAACCTGACGCTCGAATTCCCCGAAGGCACCATCCTGGCCAAGACCTTCGCCTTCGCCGACCAGGCCGCGGGCACCGAAATCCCCGTGGAGACCCGCCTGCTGATCAAGCGCCGCAACGCCTCGGGCGCGGTGCGCTGGGTGGGCCTGCCCTACCTGTGGCAGACCGTGAACGGCAAGCGCGTCGCCACCCTGGCCCTGGGCGGCGCCACGCTGTCGGGGTCCTGGAACACCAAGGACATCGACTCCGGCGAGACCCACACGGGCTCCACCGACGCCTACCGCGTGCCGCACGGCAACCAGTGCCTCAGCTGCCACTCGCGCGAGGACGGCGAGCCCGGCTCCGCGCCGATCGGCACCAAGGTGCGCTTCATGAACAAGGCCTATCGCCCGGAGTCGACCTTCCAGAAGGACAAGCTGAAGCTGCCGGACCCGGTCGTGCAGGGACAGAACCAGATCAAGTTCTGGTGCGACCAGGGCCTGATCGGCGGCAACCAGCCCGGGGGCTGCCCGACCGACTTCGGCATCGACGCCGACGGCAATGCCACCAAGCTCGAGCGCATCCCGATCTTCAACGTCCCCGGCGATTCCGGCTTCGAGCCCAACTCCGACCAGGACATTGAGGCTCGCGCCCGCGCCTGGCTGGAAGTGAACTGTGCGCACTGCCACAACGTGCGCGGGTTCGCCGCCAACACCGGCTTCTACCTCGACTCGTTCCGGCCGGTGGACACCACCTACGGCATCTGCAAGGGCCCGACCGCGACCGGATCCGAGGGCAGCGACCAGCGTCGCCATGACATCGTCCCGGGCAATGCGCTGGCGTCGATCGTCGAGTTCCGCATCAGCCCCAAGGCGCAGACCCCGGCCGCGGTGATGCCGCCGCTGGCGCGCAGCGTGGTCGACGTCGAGGGCCACGAGCTGGTGGCGCGCTGGATCAACGACGTGGTGGTGGCCGACAACGCCAAGTACCCGGGCTCCGAGAGCTGCGCCACCCCCTGAGCCGCCCCGCGGCAACAGAAAACCCCGCGCCGGTCGCGGGGTTTTTTGTGGGCGCCGTCCTGCGCGGGTCGGGCCCCGCCCGACCCTTTCCCGCACCGGGAATGCAAGATTACTAGCCGCGATCCCGCCGCCTCTGGGCATAATCCATCCATTCCCATACAAGCGTGCGCCGTCCACGGCGCCGGAGGAGTGCGTCATGGCAGCAGGGTTGCGGGTGATGGGCTGGGCGTTGCTCGCCTCGGGCCTGGTCGCGGGATGCGGTTCCGACAACCGGCCGGCCTCGGGCGGCGGCCCGGTGACGCCGCCCGGCCCGACCACGACGCGCTTCGATCTGGCCAACCGCTGCTTCGTGATGAAGGCCAACGGCGCCTACACGGTGCGCGACGGCGAGGCCTTTGCCGCCACCGGCACCGATGCCGCCAGCGCCGAGCGCTTCTACATGAAGCCGACCGCCCTGGGCCGCTACCTGTTCTATACCGCCGACCGCCTGCTGCTCACCGGTAGCGGCGAGGACGTCTCGGCCGTGGACACGCCGGAGGACGGCTCCGACTGGACCTTCAGCGGCGGCGCCGGCCGCTTCGGCGCCAGCACGCTCGACCTGGCGCTCACCGTCGGCGACGGCGGCGTGCTCGCTCTGGGCACCACGCCCGCCATCCTCAGCTTCGAGCCGGCGCAGGGCTGCACGGCCTATCCGGAAATGCCGGTGGGCATCGATGCCCCCACCTTCAAGAACACGCTCGGCAAGGCGGTGATCGGTTTCGCCGAAGTGCATTCGCACATGGGCATGGGCTCCGACATGTCGGACGGCACCGGCGACCGCGGCCCGTCCGCAGGCGGCGTGCTCTACGGCCAGGCCATCCACCGCTTCGGCGTCCCGCATGCCCTCGAGGACTGCGCGGGCATGCACGGCCCCGAGGGCACGCTCAGCGCCGAGAACATCGTGCTCGACCAGGATCCGACCCAGACCCACGACACGGTGGGCTGGCCGAGCTTCGTCGGCTGGCCGCAGCGCGACTCGCAGCTGCACCAGCAGATGTACTACAAGTGGGTGGAACGCGCGTACAAGGCCGGCCTGCGCACCATGACCATCCACGGCACCTCGATCGAGGCGCTGTGCAACATCGCCAAGGCCACCACCGGCGACAAGACCGCCGACTGCGTCGACATGGGCGTGGGCACCAAGCAGGTCGAGTACCTGTTCGACATCGAGAAGTACGTCGACGCCCAGGAAGGCGGCCCGGGCAAGGGCTGGTTCCGCATCGTCAAGGACCCGGCCGAGGCGCGCCGCGTGATCGCCGACGGCAAGCTCGCCGTGATCCCGGGCCTGGAGTTCTCCAACCTGTTCCACTGCCGCGTGCAGTTCCTGCCGGACGGTTCCGAGACCAGCGACTGCACCAAGGAAGACATCGACCGCGAGATCGACGAGGTCTGGGAGCTGGGCGTGCGCCAGGTGTTCCCGTATCACGACGTCGACAGCTCGCTCGGCGGTACCGGCATCTTCAGCTCGGTGCTGAACTACGTCGGCTTCACCGACACCAAGGGCTTCTGGAAGACCTATCCCTGCGCCGACGGTGGCGAGGGCGCGACCTACTTCTACGAGGCTGGCGCGGTGATGGAGACCGCACCGCTGACGCAGTTCAACGACCCGATTTCCAGCGCGATCATGGAGGCCACCGGCGGCCTGCTGCCGATCTACGGCCCCGGCCGCCAGTGCAATGCCCGCACCGTGACCGACCTGGGCAAGTACGCGATCGACAAGCTGATGAAGAAGGGCTTCATCCTCGACATCGACCACGCCGAAATCCTGAGCAAGCAGTACATGCTCGACGAGGGCGCCAAGCTCAACCCCGACTACCCGATGATCTCGGGCCACGGCGGCCATGGCGGCATCAGCAACGATCAGGTCAAGCAGATCGTCAAGCAGGGCGGCATCGTCTTCCCCTCGCTGCCCAACGGCAAGGACTACACGGACTTCCTCGCGAAGCTCAAGCCGCTGTGGGACGTCGCCAATACCCAGCGCAAGACGCAGGGTCTGCCGGAGCGGCCGTTCTCGGTCGGCTATGGCGCTGACTCGAACGGCCTGCACAACCTGCCGCGCCCGCGCGGCGCCGGCAGCACGCCGATCCAGTACCCGTTCACCCTGTTCCAGGGCGACGGCTGGGGGCCGCAGTACGCCGCCGCCGGCATCGCGCCGCTGAAGGTGGACCTGCTCGCGATCCCCGAGGGCCAGAGCTGGAACATGGACGAGGTGGGCATGGCGCATTACGGCCTGGTTGCCGACATCGTCGAGGAGATCCGCATCGAGGGCGGCCAGCCGGCCACGGACGCCCTCTACAACTCGGCGGAGACCTTCCTGCAGCTGTGGGAGCAGACCCTCGCGGCTTCGGCCGACGCGCGCACGCGCCCCACGCCGTAAGCCGCGCGCCGCCGTGAGCTGCCCGTCGCGGCGGTCGGCTGCACGCCGGCCCTGGCTCGCCACCGCCGCCCTGGCCCTGCCAGGGCTGGCGGAGGCCCATGGCTTCGGCCAGCTCTACAACCTGCCGGTGCCGTTCTGGCTTTACGCCTGGGCGGCCACCGCGGCACTGGTGCTGTCCTTCGTGGTGGCGGCCTTCTTCGCCACCCGGACTGCAGCGGATACCGCGCCGGCCCCGCGCGACCTGCCACGTCTGCAGGCCGCGCTGCGCCGCCTCGCCCCGGGCCTGAAGCTGCTGAGCGTCGGCTTCCTGCTGCTGGCGATCGCCAGCGGCCTGCTCGGCAGCCGCGATCCCTACCGCAACTTCAGCATGACGGCCTTCTGGGTCGTGTTCGTGCTGGCTTTCTCCTACCTCACGGCGCTGGTCGGCAACGCCTATGCCGTGCTCAATCCCTGGCGCGTGCTGGCGGACACGCTGGGCCGCGGGTGGCGCGGCTACACCGCCGGGCGCTGGCGCTACCCGGCTCGCCTTGGCGACTGGCCCGCGCTGGCGCTGTATCTCGCCTTCATCGCCTACGAGTTGTTCAACCACGGACGCCCGTCCTCGCTGGGCACCGTGCTGCTGGGCTACAGCCTGCTCAACCTCGTCGGCGTCTGGGCCGTGGGCGCCGCGGCCTGGTTCCGGCACGTGGAGTTCTTCTCGCTGTTCCTGCGCCTGACCGCGCTGATGTCGCCGCTGCATTACCGCCCCGCCGGCCCGGGCGAGGCGCACGGGCAGCTGGCCTGGCGCGCGCCCTTCGCCGGCCTGCTCGCCGAGCGGCCGGAACACCTGGGCACGGTCGTGTTCGTGCTGGCCATGCTCGCCACCACCGCTTTCGACGGCCTGCGCGCCACGCAGTGGTGGGTGGGCATTTTCTGGTTCGATCCCATGGGCTGGGTCACGGCCCTGGCCGACGGCGCCAAGCCCCTGTTCGCCTATCCGAAGCTGCGGCCCTGGTACCTGGCCTGGGAGATGGGCTGGCTGCTGCTCCTGCCCTTCCTGTATTTCGCCGCCTTCGTGCTGTTCGTGGCCGTGGGCAAGCTGCTGACCCTGAGCCGCCGCCCGCTGCGGGAGCTGGTGCTGGACTTCGCCTACACCGTGCTGCCGATCGTGCTGGTCTACCACCTCACGCACTACGCCACCCTGGTGCTCACGCAGGGCCCCAAGATTCTCAGCCTGCTGTCCGATCCCTTCGGCTGGGGCTGGAACCTGTTCGGCACTGCCGGCCTGTGGCGCGCACCGATCCTGCCGCCGATGGGCTGGGTCTGGCACACGCAGGTGGGTTTGATCCTGTTCGGACATATCGTCAGCGTGGTGCTCGCGCACCGCGTCGCCCTGCGCCTCTGGCCCCAGCGCTGGCAGGCCCTGCTCAGCCAGCTGCCGATGCTGCTGCTGATGGTGGCGTTCACCGTAGCGGGTCTCTGGATCCTGGCGCAGCCGCTGACGGCGGTGCTGCTGCGCTGATGACCTCGCGGCGCCTCGGGACTCCGGCGCGCGCCCCTCTGCCGTCCTGCAGGCGCGGGCCTTGCCCGCGACGCAGGCCGTAGCCGCCGCATCGCGGACACGGTCCGCGCCTACAACTGCCATGACTTGCGGCGTCAGCCAGACCGTCCTCTCTCCCGCGCGCGGTAGAGGGAGTCACCCCCGCTTCAGCCCGGATGCGCCAGCGCGTAATCGAGCGCCGCACCGATGGCTGCCACCTGCGCCTGGATGCATTGCTCGGGCGTTGCACGCGGGCTGTCCGGGTAGACCTCGGTCGTGGTGCGGTAGCGGGCTGGGGTCAGGCCCGCGCACAGGCCCAGCTTCTCCAGCGGATAGCGGATCACGCCGTGCGCCACCACGGGGGAGCCGATGATCTTGCCGTGGGCATCGGGCGCGGCGATGTGCGTGACCCGGGCCACCGCGGCGACCACCGCGCTCTGGAACTCTGGACAGGGCCGCTCGGTGTCGTCGACGACGTAGAAGCCATCCGGGATCACGTCCGGTTCGAAGGCGACGCCGTCTCGCGCCGCCAGTGCCGGACGGAACTCCGACTCGTCGGTGTCGGTGGTTTCGTGCAGGTCGACATGCACCAGCACGCGCTCGCGCAGCGGCGCAACCAGGCGCATGAGCGCGGCAGATTCCTGCGCGGGACTGTCGGCGACGAAGGAGCGGTTGGGGTCCACCGCCTGCGGGTTCCAGCGCTGGATCCGCTCGTAGCCCCAGGGACTCACGCAGGGTGCCACCAGCAGGTTGATGCGCCCGCGGTAACTCTCGGCATGCTGCGCGAGGAAGCGCAGCGCGCCCTGCACGCCGCTGGTCTCGTAACCGTGCACGCCGCCGGTGACCAGGGCCACGGGCAGCTCATCGCGCCAGTCGCGCGAGCGTGCCGCCCACAGCGGGTAGCGCGCCGGGTCGATGTCGAGCTGTCCGTAGCGCTGCAGTTCGTGACGGCCGCGCAGGGCCTCGAGCGGCGCGAGCACCTCGTCGGCGTAGGCGCGCTGCACTCGCTGGCGGGCACGCCAGGCCGCCCTCTCCGGCGCACCCCAGGGGATACCGGGCGTGCCGATGGGATAGCGGGCGGGTTCGGACATGGCGGGGCTCGCGGCGGGCGGGATCGGGACTATAGTAAAAGGCCCCCGCCGGAGGCCCATCCCATGCCTGCCCT
This sequence comes from Solimonas sp., assembly GCA_036275615.1. Classification (GTDB taxonomy): domain Bacteria; phylum Pseudomonadota; class Gammaproteobacteria; order Nevskiales; family Nevskiaceae; genus Solimonas. The sequence continues at coordinate 1,863 of DASUDL010000069.1, read as the reverse complement.
CCTTTCCCCGTTCTGCCATCCCTCCCGCCTGCTGCCGCGGCGCCCGCGGCTGGAGGCCTGAGATGGCCACCGGCTGGGCACAGGACGGTGCGGTGCAGGACCAGATCGATGCGACCGTGAAGGACGCCGTCGCCCGCGCCCGCAGCGGGCTGGCCTCCGGCGCCAGCCTCACCCACTGCGCCGAGTGCGAGGCGCCGATCCCCGAGGGCCGGCGCCTTGCCCTGCCCGGCGTGCGCCTGTGCGTCGACTGCCAAGCCGCCCAGGATCGCGCCACGACCGTGAACAGCGGCTACAACCGGCGCGGCAGCAAGGACAGCCAGTTGCGCTGAGCGCGCCGTGCCCCGCGCAAACGGATGACGGGCGCCGCCCTCGCGCGGGGGCCAGGGGCTTGGCTGACGCTGGAGCCGGGCCGCTGCTTGTGCGGCGCAGCATTCAAATTCCCTATCGGCTCGCTTGGGAAATTCAATTTCCGTGTGCGCGAGGCGCTTCGTAGCATCCGCTTCCGATGTGGCCTGCCGCCGACACCCCGGGGAGAGAACCGGGTGTCGCGGCTGACACGCTCCGGCGAGCGGCGCCTTGGCGCCCTCGCACCCCACCCCCACACGAGGCGCTCAACATGCTCAGAAAAACGCTGCACGCACTCGCCACCGCCGCCCTGGTCGCGACACCGCTGCTGGCCAGCGGCGTGGCCCAGGCCGAAGGCGCGGCCCGCCCCAATTCGTTCTGGTGGCCCGAACAGATTGACCTCTCGCCTCTGCGCCAGCATGGCCCCGAGTCGAATCCCTATGGCAGCGACTTCAACTACGCCGAGGCCTTCGCCAAGGTGGACCTTGCCGCCCTCAAGAAGGACATCGAGGCGGTGATGAAGACCTCGCAGCCCTGGTGGCCGGCGGATTACGGCCATTACGGCCCCTTCTTCATCCGCATGGCCTGGCACAGCGCCGGCACCTACCGCGTGGCCGACGGCCGCGGTGGCGCCGCGGGTGGCCAGCTTCGCTTCGAGCCGCTCAACAGCTGGCCCGACAACGCCAACCTCGACAAGGCGCGGCGCCTGCTGTGGCCGGTGAAGCAGAAGTACGGCCGCAGCGTGTCCTGGGCCGACCTGATGGTGCTCACGGGCAACGTCGCGCTCGAGTCGATGGGCTTCAAGACCTTCGGCTTCGCCGGCGGCCGCAGCGATGACTGGGAACCGGATCTCGTCTACTGGGGCCCGGAGGCAGAGTTCCTGGCCGACAAGCGCCATGGCGAGGGTCGCAAGCTCGAGAAGCCGCTGGCGGCCGTGCAGATGGGCCTGATCTACGTCAATCCCGAAGGCCCCAATGGCGTGCCGGATCCGCTGCTGTCCGCCAAGGACATCCGCGAGACCTTCGGCCGCATGGCCATGAACGACGAGGAGACCGTCGCCCTGATCGCCGGCGGCCACAGCTTCGGCAAGGCCCATGGCGCGCGCAAGCCGGAAGGCTGCGTGGGCCGCGAGCCCGCCGCCGCGGCCCTCGAGGAGCAGGGCTTCGGCTGGACCAACAAGTGCGGCAGCGGCAAGGGGGCGGACACGATCACCAGCGGCCTCGAGGGCGCCTGGACCGCGACGCCGACCCAGTGGAGCATCCAGTACCTGTCCAATCTGTTCGCCTTCGAGTGGGTGCAGACCAAGAGCCCGGCCGGCGCCATCCAGTGGGTGCCCAAGAATGCCGACAGTGTGAAGTTCGTGCCCGACGCGCATGACCCGTCCAAGCGCCATGCGCCGGTGATGTTCACCACCGACCTGGCCCTGCGCTTCGACCCGGCCTACGAGAAGATCTCGCGGCGCTTCCTGGCCAACCCCAAGGAGTTCGAGCTGGCCTTCGCCAAGGCCTGGTTCAAGCT
>DASUDL010000068.1:0-46791 GCA_036275615.1 Solimonas sp. | reverse complement strand
CAGGCCCGGGTAGTGGCGCTGCATCAACCGCAACTCCTCTTCCAGCACCGCTGCGTCGCCGTCGCGCCAGGCCTGGTAGATGCGCTCGGGGCTGCGCGTGACGTCTTCAGCTTCCTCCAGCACCTGCTGCAGCAGCTCGGGGCCTAGCCGGGCGGGCAGGCGCATGAACAGGTCGAGGTGTGCCTGCGGTTCTTCCAGCCACGCCAGGTCCTTGTCGTCCTTCAGCGCCCGCGTGTAGTAGTGCTGGTCCAGGCCCAGCTCCGCGGCAAAGCCCGCGCGCGCATAGGCCTGCATCTCCAGCGACAGCGCACAGAACCAGGCACGGAAGGGCTCGCACAGGCCTTCGGGCAGGCCCTGCGCGGCGGTGTAGCGCTGCAGGCGCGCGTGCAGGGGCCGCGGCAGCTCCGCGGCGAGGCCCGCGGGCGCGCGTGCGGCGGCCAGCAGGTTCTTCTGCAGCTCGGGCGCGGACAGGGCGGCAATGTCGCTCTCGAAGACGAGGCCGCGGGCGCCGGCGTAGGCAGCCTCCATCGCCGCCGGCAGCGGATGTGCCGTCGCCGGCAGCAGGTGCACCGAGCCCTGCAGGTGATGCGTGGTGTCGCCGACCGTGATCCGCCACAGGAAGGGCGCGGCCGAGGGCGCGGCAGCCAGGGGCGCCGCGAGGAGCAGGAGCAGGCCACCGGCCAGGGTGCGCATCGGGACGCGCATCGCGATGCCCATCAGGCGTCCCGTCGCCGTTCGACACTGGGCCGCACCGCAGCCCAGGCGGCGTCGGCGGCCGCATCAGGCGCCAGCGGCTCGCGCCCCTCGAGGAAGCGCTCGAGGTGCTCGAGGTCGTCAAAGCCCCAGAAGGACTCGCCGCGCACGACCATGGCCGGCACGCCGAACAGCCCCTCGGCCAGGGCCGCCTCGGTGTTGGCGCGCAGGCGGGCCTTCACCGCTTCGGCCTGCGCCTCGGCCAGGCGCGCATCCGCATCCTCACCCAGGCCCTGGAGAACCTCGCGCAGGGTCGCCGCGTCCTGCAGGGGCCGGCGCTCGACCCAGGCGGCGCGGAACAGGGCCGTCACCAGACGCTCGCGCGATGCCGGTGTGAACTCGCCGCAGCTCAGGCGCAGGGCCAGCAGGGGGTTGAAGGGATGCGAATGCGGCGGCGCGAGCGGGATGCCGTACAGCGCCGCCTTGCGTCGCACGTTGCGCAGCATCCAGTCGCGCTTGGGCGCGATCTCGGCCGGGCCGAGCTGGCCGTGGGCCTTGAGCATCGCCCCGAACACCACCGGCACCGGCTCGATCAACAGCCCGTGGCGCGGGGCGATCTGCAGCAGGCGCGCCCAGGCCAGCCAGGCGTTGTGCGAGACGTAGTCGAAGTGGAAGCGCAGGACCGCGTCGGCAGCATGCGCCATGGTCGTGTCAGCCGGTGGCGGCGTCGTCAGCGCGGTCGGCGACGCCATCCGGCATCAGCCAGTCGCGGCCAGCGGCACGGTCGCCCCCGAGCGTGGCGAAGTCGAACAGCTTCGGGTCGGCCAGCTGCGAGGGCGCGACATTGCCCAGGGCCGAGAACACCGACTCGATGCGGTTGCCGTGCTCCTGTTCCCAGGCCTCCATCATCCGCCGCACCTGCTTGCGCTGCAGCTGCTCCTGCGAGCCGCAGAGGTTGCAGGGGATGATCGGGAACCGGCGAATCTCGGCGTAGCGGGCGATGTCGCGCTCGCGGCAGTAGGCCAGGGGCCGGATCACCACGTTGTCGCCGTCGTCGGACTGCAGCTTGGGCGGCATGGCCGCGAGCTTGCCGCCATGGAACAGGTTGAGGAAGAAGGTGGCGACGATGTCGTCCTTGTGGTGGCCGAGCGCGATCTTGGTGAAGCCCTCGGCCTTGGCGTAGCTGTACAGCGCGCCGCGGCGCAGGCGCGAGCACAGCGAGCACATGGTCTTGCCTTCGGGGATCACGCGCTTGACCACCGAGTAGGTGTCCTGCTCGAGGATGCGGTAGTCCACGCCCAGCGACTTCAGGTACTCCGGCAGGATGTGCTCGGGGAAGCCCGGCTGCTTCTGGTCGAGGTTCACGGCCTGGATCGTGAAGCGCACCGGCGCCTTCTTCTGCAGCTGCAGGAGCAGGTCCAGCATGGTGTAGCTGTCCTTGCCTTCTATCGGATATAAATCGTTCAGCATATTAATAAATGCATGAATAAATTGATGTATCCGATGGCAGCCGATTTGTTTCTTGTAGCCGAATCGGGCGCTGCCGGGCTAAAGCTGATTCGACTGGTTTCGATGAGCTTGGTCTCACAGCGAACCGGGAGTCTCGGTCTTCAGTGTCGTTCAACGACTCTGGCGCCGCAACCAGCGAATCGTCTGCCCCACGCCAGCCGGTCTGCGCATCGGCCCCCTAGCAAATGCGCACTGACGCCAAGACGCTGCGCATTTACATCAGCCAGTTGCTCAACGGCATCAGCTTCCTGCTCACCCTCCTCCCTGAGCCTGCGCACCCTTGACCGCAACAAGCGGGCGCCGATCGATGAAGATCGGCGCCCATCTTAGGGCTGCCTCAGCCGAACTTCACCAGATTGTGCGTAGGCAGCGACCCACCCGGGAACTGAGCCAGCCGGCCACCCACCGCCAATGGACCGAGGTCCATCGCGAAGAAGCCGAGCCGGTCGATGAGCGCAGTCACCTTGGCCTTGGCCGCTGCATCGTCGCCCGACACGAACAGCACGCGCCGTCCACCCTCAGCCCGAGGATCACCTGAAACCAGCGCGGGCTGCAGGTGGTTGAAGGTCTTCACCACCTTCGCGCCCGGAACGAGGTCCGAAAACACCTCGCTCGATACACGGCCATGCAGCTCGGCCGGCTGAAACAGCGGCGCCTCGATCGGATTGTTCGCGTCGATGACGATGCGACCATCCCAGTCCGGCAGTCCCTTCAGCGCCTCCGGCAGCTTCGACCAGTTCACCGCGACCAGGACGATGTCCTTCGACGCCGCTTCCTCTCGCGTCCCCGCCATGATCGAGGGCCCGAGTTCCTTGACCAGTTGCGCGAGCGATTGCGGGCCGCGGCTATTGGCGAGAGTGGCCTGGAGGCCGGCGCGCGCCAGCGCGCGAGCAAACGCCGAGCCGATGCTGCCGGCGCCGATGATTCCGATAGTGCTCATGGAGGTCTCCTACGTATCAGGCAGTAAAGCCGCCGTCAGCGACGATGTCGGCACCCGTGACGAAGGAGCCGTCCGGTCCGGCGAGGAAGGCCACCACGCCGGCGATCTCGCCCGGCTGACCGTAGCGGCCGAGCGCCAGGCCCGGGCCCACGATCTGCGCGACGGGGCCAGTGGCTGGGTTCATGTCCGTGTCCGTCGGACCGGGATGGACCGTGTTGACCGTGATGCCGCGCGGCCCGACGTCACGGGCCAGGCTGCGGTTGAAGCCCGACACCGCGCTCTTGGTCAGTGTGTACACGGACGCGGTACCGAAAGCCGCATAGCGCGTCATCGAGCTGCCGATGTGGATCACCCGGCCGCCTTTCTTCATATGCCGCACGGCCTCCTGGGTCGCCACGAACACGCCGGTGACGTTGACATCGATCATGCGCTGGTAGTCCTCCAGCTTGTACTCGTCGATCGGCGCGTTGATGGCGATACCGGCGTTGTTCACCAGGATGTCGATGCCGCCCAGCTCCGCCACCGTCTGGCGCACCGAGGCGCGCACGGCTTCGGCGTTGCCCGCGTCCGCCTGGATGGCAACAGCCCGGCCGCCCGCCGCCTGGATCTCATCCACGACGGCCTGCGCCTTGTCCGGAGACGCGCTGTAGGTGATGGCGACGGCGGCGCCATCGCGGGCGAGCCGCTTCGCGATGCTGGCGCCGATAGAGCGTGAGCCGCCGGTGACGAGGGCGACCTTGCCGCTGAGGGGGAGCTGCTGGTTCATGGTGAATCTCCTGCGGGGTTGGAAAGTGAGGCCAGTCTCCCAACTTGATTGATCCTTGATTAGTGGGTAATGATTAGTTTCATTTATTACTTTTGATTGAAAATAGGGCGAAGCATGGAAACGCTGGCCAACCTGGAGTCCTTCGTCCGCAGCGCCGAGAACGGCGGCTTTTCCGCCGCCGCCCGCCAGCTGGGCCTGACGCCGGCGGCCGTCAGCCGCAACGTGGCCATGCTGGAACGCAATCTCGGCGTGCGCCTGTTCCAGCGCAGTACACGCAAGCTCACGCTTACCGAAGCCGGCGAGCGCTTCCTGGAAACGGTCCGTGGACATCTGCGCGGACTGCAGTCGGCCATCGCCGATGTCTCACGGGATGACGAGGAGCCGGCGGGGGTCCTCAAGGTCAGCATGGCGCTGACGTTCGGCATGGATTACCTGCTGCCCTTGCTGCCGGAGTTTCTGGCGCGCTACCCGAATATCCGCATCGACTGGGACTTCGAGAATCGCCAGGTCGATCTGATCTCCGAGGGTTTCGACGCGGCGATCGGGGGCGGCATCGAGCTGGCGCCCGGCGTCGTCTCCCGGCCGCTGGCTCCGGCGCACATCATCGCGGTGGCTTCGCCCGCGTATCTGGCCGGAAAAGACCTGCCCACCGATCCCTCGGAACTGCTCAAGTTCACCGGCATCGGCATGCGGTCCGTCCGCACCGGGCGCATCCGTAACTGGACCATGCGGAATGTCGCCGGCCAGGAGATGGCTGCGCAGACGACCGATACGCTGGTGATGAACGATCCCGAGGCGATGTGTCGCAGCGCGCTGCTCGGCCTCGGCGTCGCACTAGTCGCGGTGCCGCATGCCTCGCCGCACTTGGAAAGCGGCAGGCTGGTGCGTGTCCTACCGAAGTGGTACGCGGACGCTGGCCCTATTTCACTGTACTACGCGACGCGGACGATGCTGCCAGCCAAGACCCGTGTTTTCGTGGAGCATGTGGTAGAGGCGTTCAAGAAGCAGCGGCTGGCACAGCGGTTCGCTGGAAGTCTTGGTTGAAGGCCACAGCGCAAGTGACTCGCCTTGGATATGTCTTCCGCTTTGGTAATCCCAACGACAATCGACGCAGTAGATATCGTTGTCAATTCAGATGGATCGAGAACACTTTTCGCTGCTTCGCCGTCAGAAGGTAGTGCGCAAGTCTGCTGGTGTCGCCGCGCGAGTTGGCTGGCGTTTTGTGCGCAACGAGATGGCGTTCTGTAATATCCCGGGGCACGGCAGCCAAGCAGCTCTTTGATTGTGGTTGCAAAGCCATCCCATGCGGGAATGTCGTGCCCTCTGGGCGATGGCACAGCCCAGCATCAGGACCAGCGCCGCCCGATGATATCGGCGGCGTCATCAGGCGTCGCCGAGCCGCTTCGCCGGCTTACCCGGGCATGGAAGGTGGGCGCATGCTGATCCAGGAAGCGCGTCATGGGGCCGCGAAAGCGGAAAACATCGGCGGGAATGTCTACGCCCAGGTGGCGAGCTATGGTGCCGGCAAAGCGCACCTGTCGATCCGTCGGCGGCTGCAGGTCGAAGTCCAACGTATGGGCAACAGCGTCGGCCACAACTGTCGACACCCGACGGAATAGCGCGTCGCGGCTTACTTTATCCGCAATGCGCTCCAGCTGGATCGCAAGCGCCTCGGCGACATGCTCAGGCAGCACAGCCCTAAGCTCTAGTTCGCCGCTATCCGGATGGAGACACAGATGCATGGTGTCGCTGCGGCGCGGAAAGCGCGGGCCTTGGGATATTGCAATTAATGAACACTATAGATTGTAGCTCTATAGTGTGCAAGAAACTAAATAGGTGGCTCCTCTTCGGGAGCCACCATGAAGCTTGCAGGCGCGTTTGCCGAGTCCCTTCGCAAGGTTCGCCTGTATGCGGACCTCAGCCAGGAGGACTTCAGCGATGTCTCGAGTCGAACCTATATCAGCAGCCTGGAACGGGGGATGAAAAGCCCGACGCTCGAGAAGGTGGATGCCCTCGCCGGAAAGATGCGTGTCAGCCCGCTTTCCCTCTACGTGCTGACCTACGCCATATTCACGCGGACCACGCCCGCCGCATTGCTCAGACAGGTGAGCGACGAGGTATCGCAACTGCAGGGCAAGGCACCGAACGCTGATAGGATTAGGCCCTCTCGTGGGCGTATCAATGTAGCCGGGGGGAACCCACGAGGTGGATAAAGCGGACCGAGCAGGACACTCAGACGTCTGCATCGAGGCTGCGAGATCAATGATCTCTTGATTTTTCGTTGGCCACTTGCAGTACCGCTCGCTCCGAATCGCTCAGCCACGATAGGTTAGGGAGCGTGGTCGGGATACTCGCGTACTCGGTCACGGGCATATCCGGCTCGCGTCGAGGATCGGGCACCTGCCAGTAGTACCCCGAGAGCAACTCGACCAAGGTCAGTCGACCATCCTCCATACCGGCGCCGGTGTCCAAATGCAGACGATTTCGCGCTAAAAGCGGCTGCCTGGAGGCCAGGGTTGTATGCCCGGAGACCAGCAGGTCAAGCCCCAAGACGGGGCACGTCGCCAATTCGTGCTCGAAGCGAGTCGCTGGCGGATACAGGCGGTGGATGTCCTTTTCGATGTCAGGGATGGAAGCAATGCCAGCGGCGATCGTCGTGCTTCGATCCCAGAGAATTCGTCTCTGAAGACGGCCGTATCTCTCGTACAGGTCTGATCCATGCTCGTGCATGTCGCTAACATCTGCCCAGGTCCATTCGTTGGGTAGGCCGGCATGGACAATGCCGACCTTGCGCCCATCCGCCAGGAGAATTTCAAAGGCCAGCGGCAGACGGCTTAGTATCTTCTCCATGCGTGCCTGATCGTTATTGCCAGGCCGCAAGGGATCATTCGGACCGAAGTACTCGCACATCGAATAGACCAGGCCTCGTTCCGATGAAATGGCGCCACGATAGGCCCCCATCTGCATGGCTTCGTGATTGCCCATGACAGCATAAAACCAAGGCTTTTCCGCCAGCCGTAGGCACTCAACTGACGAAGGCCCGCGGTGCACCAGGTCTCCGACGGAAAACAAGCGATCCTGTCGGGGGTTGAAGCGGACCTCGAAGAGCAACCGGTTCAGCATCTCCAAGCAGCCGTGGAGGTCCCCAATGCAGAAATCTCTTCCCATTGAGTTGGGCGGCAAAGTGATGAAAGGCTTTTCGAACAGCATATGGGGTGCCATTTACCAATGAATACTATAGGGTTCATATTGTACCGGCAGTTCCCCCCTTACACAGCCCCGACCGAGGCGCAACTGAGCTAGGGACTGCCGCCCTGCGGCGGCAGTGCGCTCGTCGCAGAACTGCTGAGTCGACCTTAATGGCGGTCCGCGGTCACCGGCGGTGGATCAGGATTGAACAATCCTGCGTTCCCCCAGTAGGCACGGTGGCGATGCAGAATCCAAGGAAGGATCGCGATTCTGGCCTCCCTTTTTTCTACAGTCCGCCAGCTTGTTGCGCAGCTGCTTTCAGCGAAACTGCGCAGTGGCTCCATGGGAGCTGAATGACGGCTTCCGTGAAGCTGCGCAGGAAGTGCGAAGAAGTACTCCCCCTGATGGTCCGCGACAGGTTCTAAGCCCCAACGCGGGCCCGCTTGAAGCCCCACGCCGGGGTGTGGTGCATGCCTGCCTAGTTTCGGAAGCTGAGCAGGGCTGCTACGGCATTGCGCATGGAGAGTCTTCGCAAGATTGGGTGTCGGTCGTTCGCTGCTGACCGTAACGAGAAATTGGAATAAAAGCTGCGGAGGTCTCCGTTCAGGCATCATCAGCGAAGCTCTATCCGTAAATGTTGCCGATGTGGCCGAGTCTCATGCAGACATCTTCAAGCTCCTTTTGCATAGGCGGGCGTATCTCGGGTGGGGAGCCGATACCAGAGCGCGTAGAGCGCGGGCACAAAAAGCAGCGTGATCGCCGTCCCGACGATAACGCCGCCAATCAGCACCACTGCCAGCGGTCCCCAGAAGCCGTTGAAGGCCAGGGGAATGAATGCGAAGGCAGCAGCGGCGGCGGTCAGAACCACCGGCCGTGCGCGTCGAACGGCGGCCTCGACGACCGCCGCGTAAGTGCTCATCCCGTCGGTGAGGTTGTCGGACACCTGCTGGGTGAGAATCAGCGTGTTGCGCATGAGGATGCCCGCCAGGCCGATGATGCCCAGCGTGGCCACGAAGCCGAAGGGCATGCCTGAAAGCAGCAGTGCCGCGACCGCTCCCATCAGACCGAGCGGTGCAGTAGCCAGCACCATGAACATGCCTGAGAAGCTGCGCATCTGAAGCATGATGAAACTCATCATCAACACTACAACCAAGGGTTGCAGCTTCTGGATGGCAGCATTGGCTGTTTTCGAGCGTTCGACCGAGCCGCCGATCTCGATGCTGTATCCGTCCGGCAATTCCGATCTAAGTGGCTCCAGCGATCGCCATACTTCTGCGGTCACGTCATTGACTTGCGCCCCTTCGATATCGGCATGTACAGGAATGTAGAGACGCCGGTTGTACCGCCGCAGCACCGGGTCCTCGAAGTCCACCACGAAGTCGCCGAGCTGCGCAATTGGAATCTTGCGCCCTTCGCGCGTCTTCAGTTCCAGCGAACCGCCGTCTCGACGATAGGCCTCAGAGCCACGCACGCGCAGCTCGACGCTGCGTACGTCTTCACGAATGATCGTCGCGGTGCTCCCGTGCAACTCCCCCTGCATTTGCTCGGCCACGTCGCGTGGTGTCAGGCCGATCAGGCGCAGGCGTTCGGCATCGGCACGTAGCCTGATGGTGGGCACCCGCTCGTCCCACTCCAGATGGGTCATCCGCGTGTTGGGGTGTGCAGCCATTGCGGCTCGCACCTTCTCCGCGATGCGGCGCAGCTCGACAGGATCATCGCCAAGCACGCGCATCGTCACCGGCCAGTCAACCGGCGGCCCGTAACGCAGCCGGGAAACGCGCACCATCACGCCAGGGAAAGCTCCGCCGTCGATCTGGGCCTGTAGCCGGCTGATGATGGTCTCGCGCGCGGCAACGTCTTCGCTAATCACCAGCACACGGGCGAAGGCTGGATTGGGCAACTGCGGAGACGCCGAAATGAAAAATCGTGGTGCTCCGGCACCGACGTAGGTGGAGTGGCTTCGGACGCCCGGCATCTTGACGAGCTGCGTCTCGACCGCCCGCGCCACAGCATCGGTGGCGGCAATCGAACTGCCTTGCGGCAGGTATATGTCGATCAGCACCTCTGGCCGATCCGAGGGTGGAAAGAACTGCTTTTCCACCAATAGGATCATGCCCAGCACCGACAGCACCAGCAGCACCACAGTGCCACCGACGACGGTGCGGCGACGGTGCACGCACCATTCGATAACCCCTCTCAGACGGCGATATCCGGAGGTGTCATACAAGCCGGCCCCACCGTGCTGTGCAACGGTAGCTGCTGGCGGCGGCAGCAGGCGCGCGCCGAGATAGGGGGTGAAGGTGACGGCCACGATCCAAGACAGCAGCAGGGCAAAGGCCAGAACCCAGAAAATGCCTCCGGCATACTCGCCGGTGCTCGACGCTGCAAAGCCGATGGGCACGAAGCCGGCGATGGTGACCAGTGTCCCGAACAGCATCGGCGCGGCCGTGCTCGTCCAGGCGAAAGCGGCCGCATGCAGACGATCAAGGCCCTCCTCCATTTTTACCAGCATCATCTCGATGGAGATGATGGCGTCATCCACCAGCAGGCCGAGCGCAAGGATCAGCGCACCCAGTGTCACAAGGTTGAGATCGTGTCCGGCGAGGTGCATCAGGAAGAACGTCAATCCCAAGGTCACTGGCACAGCGATGCCCACCACCAGGGCAGCGCGCAGGCCGATTGCCACCGCGCTCACCAGCAGCACCACGCCGACGGCAATGAAGAACTTCAGCTGGAAGAGGCTGACTGATCGGTCGATTGACTCGGCTTGGTTGGTAAGCCGGGTTAGATTGATGCCCAGTGGCAGTTGGGCGTGTTCTGTGGTCAGGAATTTGTCCAGCGACTTGCCGAGTGTCAGACCATTGAAGCCGGATTTCATGACCACTCCGATCAGCACCGCGTCCTCACCGACCGCGCGAACGAGGTAACTCGGAGGTTCTTCGTAGCCGCGATGGATGGCGGCAATCTCATCCAGACGCAGGATGCGCTCGCCGATGCGGATCGGAAGCGCCAGCAGATGCTTGATGTCCGAAAGGTCGGCGTCCACGCGGAAATAGATGCGCGGTCCGCGGGACTCGATCAGGCCAGCCGGCAACAGGTGGTTATGGTCTTCGAGAGCAGCGAAAATCTGCTCCGGCGGTATGCCCAGATTGAGCAATCTGTCGTTGTCGATATCCACGTAATAGCGTTCGGGGCGCTCCCCCAGCAGCAAGGCCTTGTGGACTCCGGGAACGGCCTGCAGCCGGTCGCGGATGGCTTCAGCCTGACGCAGAACCAGCCGCTGCGGCAGGCCGGGTGCGGTCAGCGACAACAGGCAAAAATAGACATCGCTGAAGTCTTCATTGACGATGGGACCGATGGCTCCAGGCGGTAGTGTTCGCGCTTCCTCCTCCATCCGGCGCCGCACCTCGTAACGCAACTGGCGGGCACGCTCGCTACTGATGTAGTCCTGAAACTCGACCATGAGGTCCACCCGGCCGGGGCGGATAGTGGTGTCGACGTGATGGACTTCGTCAACCTCTTGGATGCGCTTTTCCAAACGTTGCGCGACCTGATCGCGCAGCGTTGCGGCGTCGGCCCCAGGCCACAGCGCCGATACCACCATCACCTTGAGCGTGAAGCTGGGGTCCTCGGCGCGCCCCATGCTGAAGAAGGTGTAGGCCCCGACGGCGAGCGACAGCAGCAGGAAGAAAAGAGTGACCGCGCCCTCGCGCACAGAAAGTGCGGATAGGTTGGGAAGCCTCATTGCCGCCGCTCGCGCACCGCCATGCCAGGTCGCAGCAGATTCCCGCCGACAGCGACGATGCGCGCCTCCGGCGGCAGTGAAGTCTGCACACGTGCGGTGTCTCCTTCAAGCGTAAGCACCCGCACCGGAACGGGCTCCACACCGGCGTTGGTCATACGCCAGATTCGAGGACCTTCGCCGCGCTCGTCAACGGCGGAGAGGGGCACGCGATAGACCTCTGCTGTGGCTGCTTGGTCCACTTTCTGTCCTGGCTCTGGTTGCGGAACGTCGAAGCGTGCACGCACTACGGTGCCCAGCGGCAATTGCGCGGCTTCTTGCGGCAGCTGATAGCGCGCACGCCAGGTGCGGCTGATGGCATCCGCAGCACCTGCTGCCTCGCGCAGGGTCAGCTTGAGTGTCGAGCTGTCATCCAGCTGCAGCAGGCCGCTCGCAGGCGGGCGCAGCCGTTCGGGCAGAAAGACTTCGACCTCGTGTAGGGCCCCGCTGGCTAGACGACCAACGGGTTCGCCGGCGGCGACCACTTGGCCTGGCTCGCCGGTGACCTCGATCAGCACACCGTCTTGCCGAGCGGAGATACGCGAATAGCCGAGAACATTGCGCGCCTGCTGAAGCCGGGCTTTTGCGGCCTGCTCCTGCGCGCGCGCTTGCTCGTCCGCCACCTGCTCGCGTTGCAGCGCCTGGCGACTGATCGTGCCTTGCGCTGACAAGGTTTCTGCGCGAGCCAGGTCGGCACCACGCAGGCTTCTTGCGGCCTGCGCGGAGGCAAGGTCCGCTTCAGCAGCACGCATGGACTGCTCGAAGTCCTTCGGATCCAACCGAAAAAGCGGCTGACCAGCCACTACCTTGTCCCCGGCTTCGGCGAGACGCGCCGCGATGCGCCCACCGACCTCAAAGGACAGTAGCGTCTCGAAGCGTGCGCGCACTGTGCCGGACACGACCACTGCTGTGCCTGAAACAGGCTCTAGCGCCACGCTCAAAACCCATGGAGCGGGCTCGGTGACGGGTTCATCGCTGCGCTTACAGCTCATGAGCGCACCACATAGGAGAGCCAGCGACATCGCGAAAAGATGGCGCGCAGGAGATGCTGCATCGTTGGGAGATGAGGAGACCAGCGGATTCGGCGAGAGGCGGATGGCTTGCGTTCTCATTGCGTTTGGCCGTCTGTCTGTGCGCGCGTCCCGGCTTGCTGCGCCAGCAGGCGCCTGATGGCGTCCGCGACCGCCTGCGGATGCTCCATTGGCAAAAAGTGCGTCGTGTTCGTCACGGTAGTGACCTCGGCAGCCGGCAAGACAGTCCTCAAGCGCTGACGCGCGGCCGGCGCAAAGGTCGAAGCATGCGACGCGCTCAGTGCGATGACGGGACAGCGCAATCGGCGGATGTCTGGCCAGGCGTTGTGCTCGGTATGCGTGAAGGTCGCGCTCTCCCAAGCCGGTGCGCAGGCCAGGCGAACACCCATGTCGTCATCCACGAAGCCGTGCTCGACGTAAGCATCCAGCCACGGCGCTGGCCAACTGCGGAAGCCGCCTCTCCCGCGATATTTCTCGACGGCCTCGGCGCGGGATGCAAAATGCGCGCGGCGGCGCGCCGCCCCCGCAGCTAAACCGAAGCGGTGCGATTGCCGCAGCAGCTTGGCGGTGCGCAGCTGCAAACCCTGCACGCGGTCGAGGATCACCGGCTCGGCCAGCACCAGGCCCTGCACACGCGCTGGCAGACGGGCAGCCGCCATGATACTGGCGGTGGCGCCAATCGAATGGCCGGCCAGCCAGACTGGCTCTTCCTGACTCTCGACCAGCGCGCAGAGGTCATCGTAGTAAGTCCGCCAGCCACGGAAGCTGCTTAGTGCGCCCGCTGCCGCGCTGGCACCGTGGCCGCGCATGTCCCAGGCCAGCACGTTGAAGTCTTCGGCCAGCGTATCGAGCAAGGGGTGATAGGTGCGACCGTGGAAGCCGGTGGCGTGTGCCCAGTGCAGCGTCGGGCGACCGCGCTGGTGCGGCCAGCGCCAGACGGTGATCTCCTGGCCATCCGGTGCGACGATGGCAACGGGTTCAACGCCCATGCGACCGGCATGCGCATCGCTACCCAAAGTCATTGCTTCGGCAGTCGCGGTCACGCGGATGCCCCCGCCGCAGAGGGTTCCGCACTGGCGGTGGACGAATTGAGAAGAATCTGCACGCGGCCGGTTGCCACCGGCACGCGATCCTCCGACTGCCAGCAGACGACCCTGGCCAGCACGGTGCGTCGGGTGCGGCGAACGATCTCCGCCGTGGCGTAGGAGTCCACCGTCCGCGCCGAACGCAGATAGTCGATGTCGCAGTTGAGGATCCGCAGCGCGCTGTTCTCGCCCTGGCCAGCTCCGACGGCCACGCGCGCGGCCTCCTCGATCAGACCACCCAGCACGCCACCATGCAGGGCAGGAATCTGGATATTGCCGATCAGCGCTTCACGGAAAGGTAGATGCAGCCGCAGGCCATCACTCCCACCAAGCACTTCAACGCCTAGATACTGCGCGTAGGAGCGGGCCGGTTTACTGAGGTTCGGCGCCGGAGTGGCCGTCTGCAGCAAGCTCGCAGGCCGTGTGTCGGGTGGCGGCGCGGCGTCAAAACGCCGGCCCCGGGTGCTACGCATGAAGGTGGCATCGCCCGTGGCCAACTGCTCCCGGCTGCCTTCGGCATGCACCAGGCAACGCACGAAAGCCACATCGTCGGTAACGGCCTCGCATCTCGCATCGACGACCAGAGCATGGTCGCACGGCGCGGGCCGCAGGTAGTTCATCCGCAGGTCCAGCGTGGCGATTGGCGTCAGCGTCCGCGTGGCGGCGAATACGGCCAGGCCGGCTGCGGAGTCGGCGAGCGAATACAGCACGCTGCTGCATATCGATTCGCCGGGTTCATCCAGAAAATGAGCTTGCGGCACCAGACGCATACAGGCCTGCGGCCCTCCTGTTGGCAGGATCGCCATGCCGAGGTCGCGGCTGTGCGGGACGCGCTCACAGAAGAAGCGAGCAAGTGCGACCGGATCGCCCAGAGAGTTGAATCGGGCGTCGGTGGCCGCCATGCTGTCCTCAGGAATGTCAGGCCTCATCGATCGGATGCGACTTCGCTACGCACGTCATCGTCGAAGTTTGACTCTTCGAGACGGCTCATCTGGCTGTAGTGCTGGCGGAAGGTCGTCACCATGCTGGCGAGCGGAACGTCGTCGAACTCGCCGCGCATCGACAGGTATTCCATGTGGCGGTTTCCGGCACGGTCGAGGGGGTGATAGATCGAGTCCTCGCGGCCGTCGAACTCCAACGGCAGCAAGCCGAAGCGTTCGCACAGCTCGATGTTGAACGCCGGCGTCGCCTTGACCCATCCGCCATCAAGCCGGATCGAGGTGTAGCCATGCCAGTAAAAGATATCGGTCTTCATCGTCTCACGCAGACGCGCCGTGGACAGGTGGTTGCGCACATCGGCAAACCCGACTCTGGCGGGGATGCTCAAAGCCCGGCAGGCGGCGGCCAGCAGCACGGCCTTGGTTACGCACCAGCCGTGTCCGGTGTCTAGCACGCGACTGGCCTTCATGCCGTAGGGGGTCAGATCCAGCTGATAGGGGTCGTAGCGGAAGCCGTCACGAACGGCGTAGTAAAGCGCCACGGCCTTTTCACGCATGGGCTGGCCTGCTCTTTCATGCGCTTGCGCGAACCGTATGACCGCAGCGTGGTCGGAATTGATGATGGCGGTGGGACATAGCGCCCCGGAGATGGTTTGCGTCGCGGCAGCGTCCTGGCAATCGCTGGGTCGAAGGGAAGCCGTGGTCATGGGAATCGGAATGGGAAGACGGGCGCGTGGATGCGGCGCTGCATACCCCATCGCTGGCGGCAGAGCCGTCGGCGATGGGGTATAGCCTATTCAAGCTGCCTCGCGGAGCTTCTCGATGGCCTGTTGGGCGAGCGCGTCATTGTCGCGCAGCAGGTCCTGCTCAGAGAGTTGGCTGGCGTTCTTGCCGCCGGCGTAGGCCATCAGGCCAGCCTTCTCGTAGTAGCTCTCCATGCGGGGCGAGAGCAGGCCGATGTATTGGAGATTCGGCACCAGGCGCTGGAACATGATGCTGCGGAACTTGGTCATGGCTGGCGACTCGGCCATCAAGCGGTTCCAGGTCGCGCGCGGAACGCGGTGCGCAAACCACTCGTCGTGGATTTCGTGGGCGAAGAAGCGGTTGCGCATCAGCATCGCCACCTCGAAAGCCCAATCCTCACGCTCGCGACGC
This sequence comes from Solimonas sp., assembly GCA_036275615.1. Classification (GTDB taxonomy): domain Bacteria; phylum Pseudomonadota; class Gammaproteobacteria; order Nevskiales; family Nevskiaceae; genus Solimonas. The sequence continues at coordinate 31,704 of DASUDL010000068.1, read as the reverse complement.
TCCGAGGCAGAGAGGTTCTTGGTGAAGTGCTCACGAAGCGCCAAGACGCCATAGTGGACATGGCGGGCTTCGTCTTGGATCACGTAGCGGAGCAGGTTCTTCAGCAGCGGCTCGCCGGTCTGGTTGTACATCGTGGAAAAGGCACCCAGCGCGAGCCCTTCGACCATGATCTGCATGCCGAGGAATTTCACGTCCCAGCGCGAGTCGGTGAGCAGGTCATCGATGATGACGAAGAGGTTGTCGTTGACCTTATATACACGCTCTATTTTGGTCTCCAGGTAACGCAGAAACACCTCCAGATGGCGCGCCTCATCCATCACCTGGGTGGCGCCATAGAGCTTGCCATCGACCCAACTGACGGCTTCCGTGCATTGCGCAGAGGCGTAGAGCGCGCCTTGCTCGCCGTGCATGAACTGCGACAGCATCCAGGCCGCGAAGTGGTAGTTGAGCTTCTGCTTTTCGGTAGCGTCGAGCTTCACACCCGCAGCCTCCAGCCCATCGAACGGCGCAAACGGCGTGTGGCCGAGGATGGGCGTTTCTGGATTCATCGGATCGACCTGCGTGCTCCAGTCGAGCTGCCATTCGCCGTCCCACTGGTTGGCGACTGCCCGGCGGTAAAGGTCATACATCTCGGGGAAGTCGGTGCCGTAGTTCAGGTCGAAATGCACGGCATGGCCGGATTTCATCGGCACGCAATCGTCGCCCTTGCCCTTGCGCTGCCAGAGGCCGCGGTAAGCTGAGGGCAACATGCTCGCCCCGACCTTGGGGTCGCGAATCTCCGCGACGAGTGAGATGTTCTCCATCGTCTGCGTGACCTTGTTCTGCATCTTGAGCGGCAGGCCGTTCAACATGCGGCCAAGTTTCAGGGCAGCGGGGGTGGCGGTACTCATACGGTTCTCTCCTCCTGGGACGGGGTCGTCTGCGCTGCGGAGGCCCCATACACCTCCAGCAGCGCCGAAATCATGCGTTCATGGCGGATCACCAGCAGCCGGTGGATGGCCGGGATAACGGTGTGCAACAGCGAATCGATCTCAGCCGGGCGCAACTGCTGAACGCGGTCCTTGAACAAAGCGACTTCGCGCTCGAACAGCAGCTTGGCGGCCTGATCGATGTAGCCGATGTCGCGAGGGCTGAAACCCTTTTCGGCGTTGATGCCGGCATCGCGCACCACGGTCCAGAGCCGCAGGCACTCGGCCTCGTCGGCGTCGAGCGCCTCGTTATCGGCAGAGGTGAGCAGCTTGATGTCGCGCAGCTCTTGCAGCTCGCCGGGGGTAAGGCCCAGCTCACCGGCAAGATCGCCTGCGGTCTTGCAGTCGCCGCCGGGCCTCTGCTGACGAAGGTCGTTGAGTCTCAAACGACGCAGGGCTTGCAGCGTGGCGAACTGGTCGGCACTGAACTGAAGTTCCGGCTGGTCGTCGAGAAGGCTCTTGATCGCCTTCAAGGGCAGCAGATGCTCCTCACGCAAGGAGCGGATCAATCGCAGACGGTGCAGGTGTTCGTCGCCGTAGAGGGCGGCGTTGTGCGCGGTCTTGCGGGCCGGTGGGAGCAGCCCTTCACGTAGGTAGAAGTGGATGGTCTCCCGGGTCACGCCCGAGCGCCGAACCACTTCGGCCATCCGGTAGGTGGACTCCGCGGCAGCACTCATCATGCTGTCTCCACGACGGTGATAGTCGCCTGACGATGCGGGTAGGCGCAGCAGGCCAGTGCGTAGCCGGCCTGGCGCTCGGGTTCGGTTAGGCAGTTCGGCGCGTCGGTGGCGACGTCGCCATCGAGCACCTTCACCTTGCAATGTCCGCAGCCGCCCATCGTGCAACTGAAAGGCAGCGCGACGCCCGCGCGCAGACCCGCCTCCAGCAGGGTTTCGCCGGGCCGCACCGTTACCTCTTTCTCTGCCCCCCCCACCCGGAACAGCACCGGATGCGGGTCCTTGGGATGCGGGCGCGATTCACGCGCGAAGGTCGTGAAACGCTCGCTGGCGATGGCCTGTGGCGGAACCCCGAGCGCGACGAGTTGGCGGCGCAGCGAGTCGTTGAAATTATCCGGACCGCAGAGGAAGTAGTGCACCGCAGCACCCGGCGCGGCATCCCGCAATGCGTCGCCGCCAATGCGCCCGCGATGGCCGTCCCAGCCCTTTTCGGGTTTGCTAAGGACGTAGCGGACGTCGAGGTTCTTGTTCCGGCGGGCCAGAGCATCCAGGCGCTCGCGGAACAGAATGTCCTGCTCGCGCCGGTTGCCATAGAACAGGGTGATCGGCGTGGTGCGGTGTTCCTGCCCCAGCAGCTGGTCGAGCATCGCCATCATCGGGGTGATGCCCGAACCCGCTGCAGCAAAGACGTAGTGACCCGGCGCTTGCGCTGGCAGAACGAAGTCGCCACTGGGGCCTGCGAACTGAAGCCAGTCACCCTCGCGCAGCCGCGCGTTCAGGTACGCCGACATCACGCCGCCCTCGACGCGCTTGCTGGTGATAGTCAGCGTGCCGTCTTTCGGAAGCTCGCTGAGGGAATACGCCCGCTTCACCGGCTTGCCGTCGATCTGTGCGACCAGGGTCAGGAACTGGCCGGCCCGCACGCCCTCGGGGATGCCTTTGTCTGGAGCAAGCACGACGGACGCTGCACCATTGGATTCCTTGACGATGCGACGCACTTGCGCCCGATGGTGAAGCTGGTCAGGACGGACGAAACGAGCCCAGCGCTTGGCGCTCGGGCGAGGGCCCGAGGAAATCAAGACAGCGTGCTGGGTTGGAGCCTGGGCAATCATCGGCGAAGCTGAATCCTAGTGTGTAGTGTATAGATGCACTATACACTATACTTCATGCGCAAGCAAGTTCAGTACTTCGGGAGGGAACTCGCGCTTGGGCCTTCATCTCGTCCCGGGCCAGAATCAGCAAATCATGATCTTGAAGCGCGTCCGCCGAGCCAGCTCTCGGTAGGAGGAAGTGGATCGTGTTTCGCCGCTTCTGCACTTACATCAGCAGGTAGTGCGCTAGTGCGCTTGTCCGTTACCTAGGCACCGCCTCGGCCTTGTACGGCGGCTTCTTGGCTCGAACGAGCAGGAAGGCCTGACGATTGGCTGAGCCGCAAATGTCCGCCGTCAAACGTCAGGCTCTCTCCTCATACACGCGCACCTGTCTCACTAGACGCTTTCGTCTGCCCCCATCTCTTCCCTCGAAAGCGAAAAGAAGTCAAACAATTCCCTGTCTGCCAACTGCGAGGGACGAATGTGCTGCATCGAGCGGAAGATGTTGTGCTTGCGCCGCGAATCTACTTTGTCCCACTCGTCAATCATCTTTCGCATTTGGAGTCTTTGCAGATTCTCCTGGGAACCGCAAAGGGTGCAAGGGATGATTGGAAACTTCATGCCGTCAGCGAATCTCTTAAGGTTTCGCTTTTCGCAGTACGCCATGGGACGTATTACTACGTTCCCCCCATCATCACTTTTCAACTTCGGAGGCATCGCCTTAAGCTGCCCGCCGAAGAACATGTTCAAAAACAGCGTTTCGATCATGTCATCCATGTGGTGGCCAAGCGCGATCTTCGTTGCACCAATTTCTTTGGCTACGCGATAGAGAATGCCTCGCCTCAACCGGCTGCACAGACCACACATCGTTTTCCCTTCCGGGACTTTTTCTTTGACGATGGAGTATGTGTCCTGCTCAATGATCTTGTAGGGCACACCAAGCGACTCGAAGTGCCGAGGAAGAACCTCCTCCGGAAAGCCCGGCTGCTTTTGATCCAGGTTGACGGCGATGATCTGAAAATCAATTGGCGCGCGCTTTTGAAGATTCATCAGCAATGAAAGCATTGACATTGAGTCAATGCCGCCACTGATGGCACACATTACAACGTCACCCTCGACAATCATGTTGTAGTCAACAATTGCGCGCCCCATGTCTCGAATCAGCGACTCCCGGAGCCGCTCAAAAGTCTTCGACGTTGTAGGCACGAGCGACCTAAGGTCGAGAACGGGAGCTTCGGTGGTTACATTGTTCATTTTCTACTCACGTACTACCTGGGAATTGAATGAGCTTCTGGTCCTTTCGGGCCTGAAGCTGGTCGCGGGCGGCCCTCAATCGAGCGACATGCTCCTTGGCTCTCTGCAACTCTGCTGCTACTTCGTGGACCCGGAGCATTAGGGTTGCATTGACGGAATCCGCCTCTGCGAGTTGCCTCTCGAGATCGGCCACGCGCTTACGCAGATCGGCGATGACGTTCACCGACGAGGTCTCGGGCGTTGCCGGCCGCATTTTAGCAAGAACCTGCTTGCGGGCATTTACATACTGCGAATCCTCAACGGCGATGAGACCACGCGCTCGGCCTGCTTCTTTCGCCACCGTAGAGAAATTGATCTTCAATCGATGTGCCTTGGCCCTGGCGATGAGGTCCGGATGCGTCGGGCTGCCAGCCTCCAAGCGCAGCAGGGCTTCCAGGAACTCCCTTTCAATCGCAGGGTCGCATTCCTCCCGCTTAGTGCGCCCCATCAGGTGTGCTCCATCTGAATGGAAATCCGTCTCAGTACTGATCTCGCTTGGGCGAGCCGTAGCTGCACGACGCGCGGTGGCTTTTCACCGACACGTTTCGATGCCAGCGCAAGCACTTCATGCGCATCGAGCCGTCGCTGCCAGTAGTCACGATGGTCATGATCAACATAGTAGTGACTGCACCCGGCGCAGACCGACGGCTCCCGGGTGGCCACGTTCGGAGCTTGATTGCTCCAAGACGACGTACCGGCCTTCTCATGACATTTTGCGCCGTCAGGGTTCAAGCCAATGAAGCAGTGCCCGTGGTCGGAGAACCAGATGCGCAGATCGTTCGTGACCACGTAGTCTCGAATGGCGCTGGTTGCTTCCTCCTCAGACTTTCCTTCAACTAGCACGGCAATCTGGCGTCGATGCTCCCTTAGCCGACCCGAGAAGAAGCCCGCCGAGGCCTGATCGTTCTTCGACCAAGCCCTGAAGAGTTCGACGGTTTTTTGAGTCCGGGCGGAGTTGATGTCTTTCAGAAGAACAATGTCGTTTCCGATGTACGCTTCCTCGGTCATTGCCAGGGACAAATGCTTGAACTGCTGTGCGATCGCAGGCGCCATGCGACTATCTACGCGCCACAGGTACTGAGCAAAGTTCTTACGCCATTGGCGAGGAGCGACACATCCTCCCATGGTGTCCTTGTACGCACTCAAATCCTCGCCACGAGCGCTAGTCGCCGGTAACGATGCCAGATCAACATTGCGTACGATGAACTCACGCTGGGCATCCCGAATCGAGTGAAGCTGCATCGGCGCGACTGCCGAGGCCGGCTCATCGAATGGGCGGAACCCCAGTTGAACGAACGACAGCAGCAAGGATGTGCGAACCTCCTCCGGCGCCCCCTCGCACTGCCGCCAAGGCCTGTAGAGCCTCTCAAGAATCTGGACGGCGCGCACAGGCGGCGGGATGTAATCAGAGCCCCTGGGCCGCATGCCGATCAGCCACTCTGTCTCTTCAGGCATCGGGCGAAGCTTGTAGGTCGTACCCCGCAGAAAGAACAGATCGTTCAGTCCCGTCTGGGACGTTCTGATGCTTATGCAGGAGGGAAGCTGGGATGCTTCACCAATCCCGGACTGGAAGCTTCCCATCTCACTGATCCGGGCCCCGGATTCGCTTTGAATGACGTGTATGCAGGCATCTCGCAGATCATCGATGGTAGCTGATACCTTTCTCCCGACATTGAGATTCCGAACTCGCGGTTTGAAGAGGTTGCCGTCCCATGAAAGCTCTTCCTGCCGTTCTTTTATGGTTAGCCAAGGCTTGGTGTCGCCGATCAAGATGGACGACTTCCATTTCAACATCGACAATCGGGTGGATCGTATTCGACTCTGGGCGTTCCTTGATCGGTCCGAGTATCTCCAGGAGAAATGATCCTCGGCCAGCCGAATCACGTCATTTGCCATCGGTCCGATCCAGCGATGTGCCGCATTGAGAATGGAAAGGGCGACCTCCTCGGGGACCGGCTGGACGCGTTCATCGATCTTCGCATTGAGCCGTCGAGCCAACTCGCTGCCGGATAAGCCATCGAGAGGGGCCTCTGGAAGTGAGCCATAGCCTTCCTTCTCCATGTAGGGCTTCTGGGTCCAGAGTAGTTGTAGAACCGATACTGCAGTCCTGACGGCAGAAACTGATAACTCGCGCCCGTCCTTCTCAATCTCGATTACATAGTCCGAAAGGAAGTTCCATGACGCTGAGTTGGTAAGCTGACAGAGATCGGTGAAGTCGTGCTCCGCCATCCATCGAACTAACGGCCGCCAGATGAAGCTATGTCGATGAAGCGTTTGCGCCTTCTTCGGAAGTCCCTCCTGTGGAGCCTTGAGAAGGCTCCACACAAAGCATCGTAGTTCCTCGCGCAACAGCTCCCATCGGCTGTCGACAAATGCAGACCCATCAGGCATATCGAAGTCCCACTTTACGCTGCAGAAGCTGGCGTGCAGGTTCTTCAGCTCGGAGTCCAGAAACCAGACCTTGTCTGCCCATTCCGACCGTCTTGAGACCCTACGACTGTGTCTGGCATCAGCTTCATTCCGCTGCTGAAGCGTGTCTCTTGCGGCAGTGCTGTTCATTAGTCGATCGGCGGCAACGGTGTAAGAATGAGAATTTCGCTCTTTGCGAGGGTTTCCGGACGAAACTGGGGCAGCCAGAATTGATCAATCCGCTTCAATCTCGGCGCCCAAGTACTCAGCCATCGTTGAGCTGGAATTTTTGTCTGAGCATTGAGAATGAGCTCGCGGAGCTGGGTAACCCTCTTAGCGGATGCAGGGGAATCAATGTCGAGTTGAGCGTGGGGGCATACGGGGCATCCGCCATATTCCGTGCATAGCTTGCCGGCCACCTGCCCCACCATCGGGGAGTGGAATGGATCGAGACACCCCCAGCCAGGCGTTGCAGCGCCTACGTCGTGTGCATCATCTTGACTCGATCGAGCGTCGATAAGGCCGTCGGATTCAACCCACCGGCTGCGCAGCGCAATGCCGGCCCCGAGGCGCTCCCATTGTCGCTGTCGCTCCGCGTCGGAGGTGTAGGATCGATCGGTCGTGTCTCGGCTTCGGTGATTAGCGGCCACCTGCGAGGCACGAATGTCTCCATCAAAGAGGACGCGTACCTGTTCCAGCGAGCTGGGCCTCAGTTGCTTGAAGACGAACTGGTCAAGTCCATGGTCGTCGCAGAACTCCCGGATGGCGGCCCCTACAGAAAAACCTGTGACAGCACGGACTCCGGCCTCTTGTCCGTCAAGGAGCTTGTCGCTGAACAGAAACAGTCGGTCCTTACACCAAGGCTTGGCGCTCATACGTAGTCGCGCCGTCCACCTGATCAGCTGACCGTACATCGCATGCGGATTCGCAGCATCTTCCGAGATGCCGCATGTTCGGATTTGGGACCGCCTGGATTTGGTCTTGTAGGGATTGGCCCAGAATCGTTCACTGCCGAGCACCGACACCGTCCTGAAGTTGCTCACCTTTGCGTTTATCGCGGTAGAAGGGTTGTACGAAAAGTACATCGCGTACAACAGCAGGTAGGGCACGAGCTGGCGAGTTCGCGAAGGATAGAGGCTCTCAGCAAACTGTTTCACCACAGACGCGTTTGCTGCTCCGCCAAACAGGTAGTCGTACAAAGCCTTGTTTCGAAGCGACAGCTCCTCCCGGGTGCAGATGGCACCGGTGCCGTAAGCTGTCAGCAAAGCCCCGAGTGCTAGCGTCATGCTTTCGGAGAAGACGGCCGGCGTTTCCGCTTTCGCGGACACCTTGAAGAGTGCATATTCTCGAACCGCGTCAGCGCTCATGCGTTCGAATTCGGCGAACGCCATCCGCCGTGACACCACTTCCTCCACTGCGGCGATGTATACCTTTTCCCAGAATTCGTTATCCAGAACTCTCGTGGGCTCGTAGAACTTCTTGGGATCCGCCATCACCGGAATTCGAAGGCCCGGTGGGAATGAGCCTTTCCACAGCTCATGTCTGCGCATCGTACGGATAATCCCCGTGAGGGCGCGGTACTTACCTTTCTGGGTGCCCTTCTCCCAAACTGGCTTTCCGTTTTCTTCACGGCCGCACCACGCGAGAAACTCCTGAAGGAGTTCGGTCGTGATCCCTTCCACGGATATCGATTCTCTAGAGGTGTGCTTCAAGAACTCGATGAAACCGGTGCGCAGCGAAGTCCCGAGGACTGACCTCGTCTTTACTTCACTTCGACGCCCTATCAGCACAAACCCCTGCGAAAGAGCCTCCTGCAATTGAGGAACAGCCGCTAGAAAACTTAGATCGATCCGCTGTTCACCTTTGGATTCCAACGGCGTGGGAAAAGTGGCCGTCAGCACGAGTCCACTCGGATGCATCGCCAGCTCTGGGAATTTATCCTTGTAGGCGGACGCCAGTGTCGGCTCTTTAGCTCGTACTTGGTCGTAGCGGGTCGGCTTCATGCAGCAGATCGGATCGCATTGAAGTGCCGAACTACGGCATCCGACACCTGGCCCTCGAAGACTGCGCAGGGGCGCAGATAAATGGCCAGAGTCGTGGCTAGGCTCTTATGCCCTAATAGCACTTGAACGATTTTCCAGGGCTCATGAATTCCAGCGGCATACTCGGCGTAGTAACGCCAGATTGCGAAAGTGTGCCGCAGAGCATGGAAGGTGAACTGAGGCGCTTGCGCAGAATAGGCCGTGCCGGTTTCGGGATCAAAGCGCGGGGCTTCGATCACTCTGCCAGACCGAAGCACTGCCAGCCTGAACGCCCTGTCAATCGTGTCGTTGCTAATGGATCGGCCAGCATTGTGCTTTGCCGACACGCCGTTCACGAACAGTCGCTTGGCATCGTTAACACCTGCATCCGCAAGCCGGGCTATGGCTTCCACTCTTTCCGTATCAACGTATGTCCTAAGTTCTCTGATCAGCCAATTCGGCACCTCGACCTTCCGTGCGCGGAGGCCTTTGGTCTTGGAGATTGGCAGCAGGCAGGCTCCATGCTCGATTGCGTGATCTGGGTGGAGGTTCAGTATCTGAAGTAGGGTGAGATGAGAAATCTCATCCCTACGCATTCCGGTGTTTAACGCGAGCTCCGCAATTAGCCGGTCTCGGGAACTATCGCTTGACCACGTCTTCTCACTTGGCAACGGTCCAAGCTCTGCAAAGACAGCAAAGACATCTTGATGTGAAAGGGCTAAGACGTGATCGTCTTCGCCTGACGTTGCGCCAGGCATCAGAGTGCCAGCGTCCCTTACTTTCGCACGCACACCAGGCTGCTCAGAATTACTTGAGTAGTCTGTAGTAGAGAGGTCCACGGAGCAGTCAAGGATGCCTTTGGCACTTGCCCACGCGTAGAAGTTGCGAACTGAGCCGATGCGCTTCCTGATCGTCTTTCTCTTGTATCGCTCATGCGTGAGCGGCGATACAGTCTGCTCCATGATGTCTGCGTAGTATCGAATGTCAGTTTCATCGATGGCATCCCATGGCGTTTCGTGGGCTCGCAGGTAGGTCCACCAATCCTTGAGATCATTTGCGACGCTCAGCGCGCTGGCAGGCCGCTTCCGATACTTGTCGTGTACATAACGCAGCACCGGTTCCACAGGTATGCGCGACTGACGGAACACTAGGATGGGAAACCCGGGGGGCAGGGTCAGGCCGTCCCCGATGCGCTCAGTTGTCCCTTTGGAGAGCCTGACCGCCTTTACTACCTCGGTTTCCTGGTTCTCTGGCAACACCATTACCCCACGCCCTGAGACTGCTCAGGGGTGAAGGCTAGCACAACTGGTGAACAATTTAGATCGCGTAGAACTTGCCGCCGGAGAGGCAGACCATCACCCGGTCGCCGTCGACGATCATGTTGTAGTCCATGATCGCCTGGCCCATCTGGCGACGCAGGCGCTTGGCGAGCTTGTTCTGCTCGTGCTGCGCATCGGCGGCGCGGGGCTTGCCCGGCAGCGGCAGGGAAACGGCGATTTCGGACACGGCAGACATGACGGCAGACCTCGGACAGGGCGCGATTTTAGCGCAGCGGGGCCTGGGGCCTGCCGCCCCTGGGGGATTGCCCGTCTGGACCGGCCTGGCGGCCGGGCCTAGCGTGGGGATACCGCCCGGCCAAGGGCGGACTCACCACGACACGGAGCGCACGACCATGAAGAAGCTGTTTGGCCTCGGCCTGCTGGCCGCCACCCTCATCGCCCCGGGCATGGCCCACGCCGCCCTGATCGGCCCGCTGCCGAGCAATGGCTGCGAGCTGGCCGCCTGGCTGGGCTTCGTCAACGTCAAGGAGTGCGAATAAGGCCCGCGGGCCTGCCGCAACGACAAAGCCCCGCCGGATGGCGGGGCTTTTTTCATGCGCGAAATGCCGATCGGGCCGGTACTCAGGCCGCCTCGGGCGTCGCCTCGCGCACATGGGTCTTCTCGGGGATGAAGACCGCCACGCACATGAACACCAGGCCCACCGCGGCCATCAGCATCGCGAAGAAGTTGAAGTACTGCGGGCCCACCAGCTGGTAGGTCGCGACCTCGGCCTGGGCGGCATTGAACTGGCCGGTGGTCTGCAGCGGCTGGCGCTGGATCACGTCCATGAGCTGCACGCGGCCGGCCGCGGCGTCGATCGCGGCCACCAGGTAGGTGCCGGCCAGGGGCTGGCTCTGGCCGTTGGCGAGCTGCACGGTGAGGCCGGTCTCGCCGGTGAAGTCGATCTTCTGGCCGGTGACGAAGCCGGAGACATCGGCGAGCTGCACCCAGGTCTGGGCACCGCTCTCGCCGGCCACGGCCTCCAGCGGCCGCACCATGGAGTTGTTGACGCCGGCGGTGATCAGGTTGCCGACGCTGGTGGAGAGCAGGAACAGCGCCATGATGAAGCTCTTCATGCGCAGCGGCGCCTGCTTGTAGCTGTACTCCAGCGCCGTGATCGAGACCAGCACCTCGGCGGCGGTGAGGATCGCGTAGGCGAGGATCTGCCACCACAGGCTGACCGCCTGCCCGGCCTGGATCTGCGCCTCGATCCAGGACACCACCAGGAAGGACGAGGCCGCAACGAAGAAGCCGATGCCCATCTTGCGCAGCGGGGTGACGCCGAAGAAGCGGTTCATCGCCGGGTAGATGCCGTAGGAGAACACCGGCACCAGCATCAGGATGAACAGCGCGTTCACGAACTGGATCTGCGAGGGCAGCATCTCGAAATCAGCGGCCCAGGCCATGCCCGGCAGGCCGGCGAGGAAGGCGAACACGCGCTTGTCCATCAGCACCGACTGCGCCTGCAGGGTCCAGGTCTGGCCGTTGGACTGCTCCCACAGGGCCCAGAAGAAGGCGACGAAGAAGTAGATCACCGACAGGCGGCCGATGGTCTTCAGGCCCTCGGCCGAGAGCACCTCGCGCAGCCAGGCCATGCCCGCCGGCGGCACCACGGCGAACTTCTTGCGGCCCATCCAGAAGGCGATGGTGGCCAGGAACATGGCGATGCCGGGCACGCCGAAGGCCCACTTCGGCCCGCTGGTCTCCAGCAGTACCGGGCAGGCCAGGATCGAGATCAACGAACCGGCATTGATCGACAGGTAGAACCAGGAGAAGGCGCGTTCGATCAGGTGCTGGTTCTGTTCGGTGAACTGGTCGCCGACGTTGGTGGACACGCAGGGCTTGATGCCGCCGGTCCCCAGGGCAATCAGCGCCAGACCCGGAATCAGGCCAGCCTCGCCCGGGACCAGGGCCAGGATCGCGCAGCCGGCGCAGTAGGCCAGCGAAAACAGGATGATCGTGCGGAACTTGCCGAGGAACACGTCGGAAACGATCGCGCCCACCAGCGGGAAGAAGTACACCGCCGACTTGAACAGCGACTGCCAGGTCGTGGCCTGCGCCTCCGGGAAGCGCAGGTGCTGCACCATGTAGATCGCCAGGATGGCGTTGATGCCGTAATAGCAGAAGCGCTCGGCGAACTCGTTGGCGACGATGTAGGGGATGCCCGCGGGCATCTTCTGGCTGGCAGCGGTCTGGTTCATGAAACGCCCCGGTGGGACAGGAACTGGAAACGGAATTCGGACAGGGCGCGAGCCTATACGCCCGGCTTGCGCAGGCGCCTGAGGATTTCTCCCTCGTCGAGGCCGGTGATGGCCACGAGCTTGCGGGCGGCCGTCTCGCCCTGCAGCAGGGTAAAGGCGGCCTGCGGCAGATCGAGGGCGTCCGCCAGCAGCGCGATCACGGCGGCATTGGCCTTGCCGCGCTCGGGGGGCGCGGTGACGCTCAGCTTGAGCGTGTCGCCCATCCAGCCGCCAATGGCGTTGCGCGCGGCCTTGGGCGAGACCTTGAGGCTCAGGCGCAGGCTCACGGCGCGGGACGCAGCACCGCGGCGTACCAGCGGACCATGTTGGCGTAGGCGTCCACGGCGATGCGCTCGTCGCGGCCGTGGATGCGCGGCAGGTCGTCTGCCCGCAGCAGCACCGGCGTGAAGTTGTAGCGCAGGCGGGCCACAGCACCGTAGTGGCGGGCGTCGGTGCCGCCGACCACCAGGCCGGTACTGACCAGGGCCTCCGGGAACACGGCATTCACCGCGGTCTCCAGCCGGCGGAACTCGGGCGTATCGGTCGGCGACAGCGCCGAGGCCTCGCCGGAGAAATGCGCCAGGCGCTCCAGCTCGACCTCGGGATCGTCGATGACACGCCGCAGGTGCGCCTCCACGTCGGCCATGGCATCGCCCGGCAGCAGGCGGACGTTGATCACCGCCTCGGCCTCGGCCGGCAGCACGTTGTCCTTGATGCCGGCGCGCAGCATCGTCGGCGCGAAGCTGGTGCGGGTCAGGGCGCGCGTCACCGCCGCGCCGGCGAAGGCGCGCAGCAGCAGCGGCGCGAACAGGCGGTCGTTGGCGATGGCGACGCGCTGGGCCAGCGGCAGCTCCGGTGCCAGCCGCCGCAGCATCTCGCGCACCGGTGCTGTGATCCGCGCCGGCATCGGCTGCTCCTGGACCCGGGCCACGGCCGCGGCCACGCGGCCGGCGGCCGTCCGCAGCGGCGGCATCGACGAATGCCCACCCTCGGCGCGTACGCGCAGGCGGAAGGACGCATAGCCCTTCTCGCCCGCCATGATCGAGGCGACCGGCCGGTCGACGCCGGCCACCAGGCCCTGCGTGATCGCCCCGCCCTCGTCCAGCACCAGCGCGGCCTGCACGCCGCGGGCCTGCAGCAGCGCGGCGATGGCCTGGGCGCCCTCCTGGCCGCCCACCTCCTCGTCGTGGCCAAAGGCAAAGTAGACCGTCTGCGGCGGCACATGGCCCTGCGCCAGCAGGGCCTCGGCAGCCTCCAGCCAGGCCATGGCACTGGCCTTGTCGTCGAGGGTGCCCCGGCCCCAGATGTGGCCGTCGGCGATCGCTCCCGAGAACGGTGGCTGCGTCCAGGTGGACTCGGTACCCGGTTCCACCGGCACCACGTCGAGATGGGCCAGCAGCAGCCAGGGCGCCGCAGCAGGATCGCGGCCCTCCCAGCGGTACAGCAGGCTCTGGCCGTTGATGCGCTCGCGCTGCAGCTGGGCGTGCACCCGGGGGAACTGCGCCTCGAGGTAGGCCGCCAGCGCATCGAAGGGTCGTGGATCACGCGCCGCCGGATCTTCGTGAGAGATGGTCGGCAGGCGGATGGCGCCGGCCAGGCGCGCGGCGGCAGCCTCGGCGTCAACGGCCGGGGGCGAGGCCGCCGGGGCCCGCGACGCCGGGGCCGGCAGACGTGCCGTATTGACCATCAGCACCGCGGCAAACAGCAGCAGCCCGGCGAGGGCGAGGCGCAGCAGCGTCTTCATGGCGGCATCCGGAGGGTCAGGATCGCAGCCTAGCCGCTCGTTCCACCCGGCGCCCAGCCCCGGCGCCGGGCCCTGCCCCACCGCCTCAGGCCGCGGGCGGCGGCGCGACGCTGGCCTCGAGCGGCAGGCCGCGCGCCCGGCGGGCCACCCGCGTGCCCCAGTTCCCGAGATCCTCGATCATCAGGTAGAGGGTCGGCAGCACCAGCAGACTGACCACGGTGGCGAAGGCCAGGCCGCCGATCACGGCGCGCGCCATCGGGTAGTAGGGCGGGCCGTCGCTGCCGATCGCGGTCTCCGACAGCGCCAGCGGGATCATGCCGAGGATGGTGGTAGCCGCCGTCATCAGGATCGGCCGCAGGCGGTCGCGCGAGCCCTGGACCAGCGCCGTCTCGCGGTCGAGGCCCTGCTCGCGCAGCTGGTGCACGTGGTCGATCAGGACGATGCCGTTGTTCACCACCACGCCCATCAGCACCAGCATGCCGATCAGGGCCATGAACGAGAACGTGGTCCCGGTGAAGAAGAAGAACCAGTACACGCCGATGAAGGAGAAGACGATGCCGGTAACGATGGCGGTGGGCGCGAGCACCGACTCGAACAGCGCCGCCATGACGATGTAGATGCAGGCCAGGGCCAGCAGCATGTTGACCAGCATCACCTGCATGCTCTCGGCCTCGTCGTCGAAGGCCTGCCCGTAGCCCCAGCCATAGCCCGGCGGGAAGGACATGGCGCCGAGCACCCGCTCGACGGTCTTCTTCGCGTCCTCGGCGGTCTTGCCCTCGGCCGTGCCGAAGTTGATCGCCAGCGAGGTGCGGCGATCCTCGCGCCGGATCTGGCTCGGCACGTCGCCGATGCTGAGGTCGGCCACGGTGCCGAGCGTGACGCGGCGGCCGTCCGGGGTCTGGATCGGCAGCGACATCAGGGCATCGAGATCGGTGCGATCCTCGCGCCGGAACTGCAGCAGCATGTCGACCTCGCCGGTCGCGGTGCGGAACGGCCGCAGCTGCGTGCCGCGCATTGCGCCGGCAACGATCTCCGCCACCTGCTGGCTGGACAGGCCCTGCGCGCGCGCACGGTCGCGGTCGACGCGGACCCGCACTTCCCAGTCCTCGGCGCCGGCATTGAGGCGAACATCGGTGAGGCCGGGCACGCCGCGCAGCACCTGCGCCACCTCGCCGGCCACGTCACGCAAACGCTCGCTGGACTCGCCGTAGACCTGTACCGAGAGCTTGTCGCCGCCGCCACGGTTCTGGTCGAAGCTCGGCTCGCCGATCGCCAGGCGCGGCATCTCCTTGCGGATCTCCTCCTTGATCTGCTCCGAGGTCTTGGTGCGGCGTTCCGGATCCTCGACCAGGTAGATCATGGTCAGGGCGCGGCCGAGATCGAAGTAGCTGTAGACCGACTCGATCTCGAAGCGGGCCTTGTTGGCGACCAGGAAGTTCTCGATGGCGTTGACCGATTCCTCGACCTTCTCCAGCCGGTAGACGCCGTTCAGGTTGTAGTCCATGAACAGGCGCGTGGGGCTGGCGTTCGGGAACATGTCGGCCTTCACCTGGCTGGCCGGGATCGCGACGCTGCCCAGGATCGCCAGGATGAACAGCACGGTGCGGCCGCGGTGGCGCAGGGTCCAGCGCAGCACGCTGGCATAGCGCTCGGAGAAGCGGCCCACCCACTGGGCACCGCCGCCCGCGGCCACCGGCAGGCGCGTGGTGAGCTGCGGGATCAGGGTGATGGCTACCAGCAGCGAGGCGCCCAGCGACACGCAGATGGTCACGGCGACGTGGCTGAGGAACACGGTGATCTGGTTCTGCACGCCGAAGATGTTGGGCAGGAACACGATCGCGGTGGTCAGGGTCCCCAGCGTCACCGCCAGGCCCACCTTGCCGACACCCGACAGCGTGCCGCGTACCGGGTCAGCGTCGAGGCTGCGCTCCTTGAAGATGGACTCGGTGACCACCACCGCGTTGTCGACCAGCATGCCGACCGAGAGCATCAGGCCCATCAGGGTCAGCACATTGAGGCTGTAGTCGAGGAAGTACATCGAGGCCAGGGTCATCACCAGCGACAGCGGTACCGCCAGCGTGACGATCAGCGTCATCTTCAGGTCGCGGAGGAACAGGTACAGCACCAGCACCGAGAACAGGGCACCGAGGATGCCGGCTTCGATCAGCTCCGCCAGCGAGTTGCGGACGTCGGTGGCCGCGTCGTTGAACAGGATCAGGGCGATGCCCTGCATCTCCGGCAGCTGCTTGACCGCCTCGATCTCGGTCTTCACGCGGTCGGAGACCTCGACCAGGTTGGCGCCGGTCTCCTTGAACACGTTGAGGCCCACGGCATAGCGCTGGTTGAGGTGGCGGCCGTAGGTCAGGACCGGCTGCGCGTAGGTGATCGCGGCGATGTCGGCCAGGCGCAGGCCGCTGGCATTGATGGTCATCGCCCCGACGCTGTCGAGGGTGGCGAACCGGCTTTCCGGCTTGACGTAGTAGCGCAGGCCGGACTCGACCACGTCGCCGGCCGTCATCGCGAAGTTGGCGGCCTGCAGCTGCGCGGCCAGGCTGCGCAGGTCGACGCCGTGCGCGGCGACACGCTCGGCCGACAGCTCGACCCGGATCTCCTTGGGCTCCACGCCGTACAGCTCCACGCGCGACACCCCGGGCAGGCGCTCGACGCGCCGCTTCAGGTTGCGGTTGAGCATGTCGTAGGCGTTGGCCAGGTCGCGCTCGGCCGAGATGCGGAACACCAGCATCGGCTGGTCGCTGCCGGAGAACTTGAGCACGGTGACGCGCTCGACCTCGGCCGGCAGCGAGCCGCGGATGCCGTCGATCTTGTCCCGCACCTCGGCGCCCTTGGCCGCCAGCTCCGAGCCCCACTCGAACTGCAGCTCGATGTTGGCGCCGCCATCGCCCGACTCCGAGCTCATCTTCTTGATGCCCGGCAAGGTGGCCAGCGCCTCCTCCACCGGTCGCGTGATGCGCCGCTCCACCTCTTCCGGCGTGGAGTTGCGGTAGGGCACGTTGACGACGAGGAAGGGGAACTCCACGTCCGGCAGCGACTCCAGCGGCAGGCGCTGGGCCGAGATCAGGCCGATCACGGTGACGCAGACGAAGAACATCACCGAGGTGATGGGCCGGGCCAGCGACAGTCGCGTCAGGAACATGGGCTCAGCCTCCGCGCCGCGGCTCCTGCTCGCTGCGGTCGAGCAGGGTATAGACCACCGGGATCACGACCAGGGTCAGCAGGGTCGAGACCGTCAGGCCGCCGATCACCGTGATCGCCATCGGCTGGCGCATCTCGGCGCCGGCATCGCCACCGATCGCCATCGGCACCAGGCCGAGTACGGCCGTGAGCGTGGTCATCAGGATGGGACGCAGGCGCGTGGGGCCGGCCTCGAGCAGGGCGTCGCGCCGGCTGCGCCCGGCGGCGCGCAGGTGGTTGACCAGATCGATCAGGATGATGCCGTTCTTCACCACGATGCCGATCAGCATCACCATGCCGATCAGGGCGATGACGTTGATCTCCGTGCCGGTGAGCCAGAGCGCACCGATTGCGCCGATGGCCGCCAGCGGAATCGAGAACAGGATCACGAAGGGCTGCACCAGCGACTCGAACTGCGAGGCCATCACCAGGTAAACCAGGAAGATCGCCAGGGCCAGGGCCAGCTTCAGCGAGCGGAACGACACTTCCATCTCCTCGCTCTGGCCGGCCACGTCGGCCGATACGCCGGTGGGCATCGGCGTCTCGCGGATCATCTGCTCCAGTTCCTGCACCGCCTCGCCGAGGTCGCCGTAGGCCAGGTTGGCCGAGATCACGACCACGCGCTGCTGGTCGGCGCGGCGGATCTCGCTGGGGCCCGAGCGCTGACGCACCTCGGCCACCGAGGACAGGCGCACCGGGCGCTCCGACTCGGGGTTGACCAGCAGGTTGGCCACGGCCTCGACCGTGGCCCGTTCGGAAGCGACCCCGCGGACCAGCACGTCGATCTCACGGTCGCCGTAGCGGTAGCGCGTGGCCACCTTGCCCTGCACGGCCTGGGCGACGCGCTGCGCCAGCTTGGCGGTGTCCAGGCCCAGGGCCGCGGCCCGCTCCTGGTCGAACAGGATCTGCACCTCCGGGTGGCCGGGCATCAGCGTGCTCTCGACCTCGGTGTAGCGGTCGGAGGCGCGCAGGCGCGCCCGCAGCTGCTCGGAGGTGCGGGCGATGGCGTCGAGGTCGTAGCCGGAGACTTCAATCTCCAGCGGCGTCTTGAGCGTGAACAGGGTCGGCCGCGTGAAGCGGTAGGCCATGCCGGGCTGGGCTTCGAGGCGTGGACGCAGGCCCTCCATCACCTCGGTTTCACGCTGGAAGGCCTCGGGCTTGAGCACCAGCGTCACCGTGCCCTCGTTCTCGCCACCGGACTCGGCATTGGCGTCGAGACGGTTGCCGCTGCCGGCCACCGAGTAGCTCGCCACCAGGGCCTCATGGCCGCGCAGGCCGGCCGAGAGGTCGCGCACGACGGCGTCGGTCTTCTCCAGCGCAGTGCCGGGCGGCAGGGTGAGCTGGGCATGGAACTCGCCCTGGTTGAAGGGCGGGATCAGCTCGACGCCGATGCGGGTCAGCAGCAGCAGGCTCAGGCCGAACAGGCCGAGCGCCACGCCGAGCACGGTCGCGCGGTGATCCAGCGCCCAGGCCAGCAGCTGGCGATAGCCGGTCTCGGTGCGGCGGTAGCCGCGTTGCCAGGCCGCCGCCGCCGGACGCAGCACGAGCCCCAGGGCCCCGCCGACCAGACGCGCCGGCCAGAACACGAGCACGCGCAGCAGCCACTTGGGTCCTTCCTCGAGAATCGCCAGGCGCGACTGGCTGACGCGACGGCGCCAGGCCCGGCCATCGACCATCGGTGCCGCCGGCGGCACCGCCCGGCGCTCGTGCAGGCGCGCCGCCATCATCGGGATCAGGGTCACGGCCACCAGCAGCGAGAACATCAGCGAGGCGGTCACCACCAGGGCCTGGTCGGCAAACAGCTGGCCGGCGATGCCCTGCACGAACACCATCGGGAAGAACACCGCGACCGTGGTCAGGGTCGAGGCGACCACGGCGCCGGCCACCTCCCTGGTGCCGACCACCGCGGCCTCGCCCGGCGACAGGCCCTGCTCCTGCTTGCGGAAGATGGCCTCCAGCACAACGATCGCGTCGTCGACGATCAGGCCGATGGCGAGCGCGATGCCGCCCAGGGACATGATGTTGAGCGACAGGTCGGCGCCGTACATGACATTGAAGGTGGCGATCACCGAGACCGGGATCGACACCGACACGATGGCGGTCACCGCGGCATTTCGCAGGAACAGGTAGATCACCAGGATCGCGAGCAGGCCACCCTCGATCGCCGAGTTCTTCACCTCGTTGGTGGCCTGGCGGATGAACACCGACTGGTCGTAGAGCGGGCGCAGCTCCAGGTCGGCCGGCAGTGATTTTTCCAGTTCCTTGAGGCGCTGCCTCACGCCGTCGGCGATCTGCACGGTGTTGCTGTCGCCTTCGCGGTAGAGGGCGATCTCCACCGCTTCCTCGCCGTCGATGCGGATGACCGCCTCGCGTTCCTTGTAGGCGCTGACCACGCTGGCGACGTCGCGCAGGTAGATGCTGCGATCGGTACGCACGGCGACAATGGTGTCGGCCATCTCCTCGAGCGAGCGGAACTGGTTGAGCGTGCGTACCAGGTAGGAGGCCGAGCCCTGGTCGACGCGGCCGCCGGAGATGTTGGCGTTCTCCGCCTGCAGGCGCTCCGAGATCGTCTCCAGCGTGAGATTGAGCTGGGCCAGCTTCTGCAGGTCGACCAGCACCTGCACCTCGTCCTCGAGGCCGCCCGAGATCTTGACCGCGGCGACGCCATCGACGCCCTCCAGCGGCTTCTGCACCAGGTCCTCGGCGACGCGGCGCAGGCGCTTGAGTGTGGCCTCGTCGGCCACGCGCGGCGCCTGTCCGTCCTCGTGCTTGAGCGCCAGGCCCAGGCGGACGATCGGGTCCTGGCTGGGATCGAAGCGCAGCACGACCGGCCGGACCACCTCCTTGGGCAGCTCCAGCGCGTCGAGCTTCTCGCGCACGTCGAGCACGGCGAAGTCCATCTCCGTGCCCCAATTGAACTCCAGGGTCACGTCGCCCTGGCCGGCACGCGACACCGAGGACACGCGTCGTACGCCCTTGATCACGCCGAGGGCCTCCTCGACCGGCTTGGCGAGCAGGGTCTCGACCTCCGTCGGCGCAGCGCCGGGCAACTCCGTGCGGATGGTGAGCGTGGGATACGACAGGTCCGGCAGCAGCGTCACCTGCAGGCGCGACATCGACACCATGCCGAACAGCAGCACGGCGAAGGTCAGCATGGTGATCGCGACCGGACGGCGGGTGCAGACCTCGATCCAGTTCATGGGCGTGTCCGGGGGCGGCCTCAGGGGGCCTTGGCCACGGCCGGCGCAGCGGCCGGGGCCTTCAGGTTCACCACCTCGACCTTGGCGTCATCCTTGAGATTGCCCTGGCCGGTGGTGACCACCTGCTCGCCGGCCTTGAGGCCGTCGAGCACCTCGTAGTTCGCGGCATCGCTGTAGCCGGTCTTCACGGCGCGGCGCCGGGCGCGACCGTCGGTGATCACGAACACCGACTGCGCGGCATCCTCGGTCAGCACGGCGTCCTTGGGCACCAGCAGGGCCTTCTCGCGGCGGTCGTAGAGGATCTCGACGCGCCCGAACATGCCCGGCTTGAGCTCGGGCTGGTCCCCAGCCATCGCCACGGTCACCTTGACCGTGCCGGTCTGGGCGTCGACGACGGGATTCACGCGCAGGATCTCGCCACGGAAGCCCTTGCCGGGCCAGGCGTCCACGGCCAGGGTCGCGGCCTGGCGCGGCGCCAGCTTGTGAATGTCGCGCTCAGGCACGTAGATGTGCGCCTGCAGGCGGTCCATGCGGGTCACGCGGAACGCCGGGCTGCCCACCGTGATCTGGTTGCCGGCCTTGATGTGGCGCTGCGACACCACGCCGTCGAACGGCGCCTTGATCTCGGACTCGCGCAGGGCCAGGCGCGCGAGGTCATAGGCGGCGCGCGCCGCCTCGAGGTCGAACTTGGTCCGCTCATAGGCCTCGCGCGAGACGATGTTGCGCTGGAAGACCGACTCGTTGCGCTTGTGCTCCTGCTCGGCCTTGCTCATGGCCGCCTCGGCGCGGGTCAGCTCGTAGCGCAGGCGCTCGGTCTCCAGGCGCGCCAGCACCTGCCCGGCGCGTACGCGCTGACCCTCCTCGGCGAGGATCTGCTCGATCACGCCGGCGGTCTTGGCGTTGACGGTCGCCTCGTCCTCCGCCTCGAGCGTCGCGGTGCCACGGTAGGCAGCATCGATCGGACCACTGCGGACCGGCTCGGCCTCGACCGGGATGGCCGCCTCCTCCTTCTTTTCCTCGGGCTTGGCCTGCCCGCAGGCGGCCAGGACCACGGCCAGCGCCAGCACCCCGATGCGCAGATTCATCTCGTCATGCTCCCTGAAAGCTTTCAGGCCGGACGGAACAAGAGCCGTGCCAGCCGCCGTGCATCTGTAAACGGTTGATTTGCAATGATGCTACGCCACAGCCCCTCGGGCCTGAGGGGAGACCCGCTGCGCGTTTCCGCCATGCCGATGGGCTTGCTCGCCAGTTCCCGGCGAGTTGAGCCAATCGGTAAATGTGATTAAAAATATAATAATCTTTTTTATGATTATATATAATCAAATCGGCCGGAGCCTCACTGTCGCTAGGATGCGCGTCGCCCGCGAAAGGTTGCAGCGCCGTGGACTCGGATCGCGCCCCGGTTCCATCTGCTAGCATGGCGCCCTTTTCGCCAGGCAGGATCCCATGGAAATCGCGGAACAGCGCGTCGTGCTGATGCACTACACCCTCACCAACGACCGCGGCGAGGTGCTCGACAGCTCGCAGGGCCACGACCCGCTCGCCTACCTGCACGGCTCCGGCAACATCATCCCGGGCCTGGAGAAGGCGCTGCTGGGCAAGAAGGCCGGCGACAAGCTGCAGGTCAAGGTGGCCCCGGCCGAAGGTTACGGTGAGCGCGACGAGCGCCTGCTGCAGAACGTGCCGCGCCGCGCCTTCCAGGGCGTCAAGGACATCCAGCCGGGCATGAGCTTCACCGCACAGGGTGATCGCGGCCCGATGCGTGTGGTGGTGACGCGCGTGGCCGGCGACATGGTCACGGTCGACGGCAACCACCCGCTGGCGGGCGAGACCCTGAATTTCGACGTCGAGATCACCGAGGTGCGCGCCGCCACGGCCGAGGAGATGGAGCACGGCCACGTGCACGGTCCCGGCGGCCATCACCACTGAGCATCCGCGGCCCTGGCCGCGATCTTCGCTCCACGCACGAAGGGCGCCTCACGGCGCCCTTCGTCGTTTTGCAGCCCGCGCGGCGGCCCCTCGGGCCGACCGAGGCTAGCGCACCGCCTCCTTGGCGTACTTGCGGTCCCACTCCATGCGCTGCTCCGCCAGGCGCAGGTCCTGCCAGAGCACGAAGCCGCGCGTGCGCAGGGCCTTGCCCACCTCGCTGACGGCGAGGTCCAGGCTGCTGGCAACGCGCAGCGGTCCCTCGCGCAGCTCCGAGCGACCATTGGGTTCGCGCTTGAGCGCCGGCAGGGCCTTGCGCAGGGCCTTGCGGTAGTCATCGGGCTTCGCCGGCTCGAAATCCGCCTGGAACAGGCGGTCGTTGAAGAACTGCAGCTCGAGCTCGCCCTCGTGGCCAAGGTGCTTGTAGAGCTTCACGTGCACCACATCGAGATTGTTCGGCGGCACGTCGCGCGGCACGCGTGCATGCCGGGATTCGAGCTCGGGCTTGTACCCGGCCTTCTCCAGGGCGCGGACCACGGTGTCCACGCTCTGGTAGCTCTGGTAGTCGCTGAGGATGGGCACCGGATTCGCGGCCACCGCGGTGTAGGCCTGGCGCTCGGCGCGCTGCGAGGGCGGCTCGGCGTCCTCCTCTTCCTCCACCACGGTGACGGGCGCCGGCTTGGCCGGGGCTGCCACCGGTGGCGGGGCCGGCGTGGCAGCGGCCGCCTTGGCCGGTGCCGGGGCAGGGGCCACGGGCGCCGCGGTCGGCGCCGGCTCGGGCACCGGCGATGTTTCGGCCGGGGGCTGCGACACCGGCTCGGGCGCCGCGACCTCGGCCTGCGCCACGCTCGGCGCGGGCTCGTCGCCACCCTCGGGCATCAGCAGGGTGGCCAGCCAGACCAGCACCAGCAGGCCGGCCAGCCAGCGCAGCGGCTTCCACTTGCGCCACCACAGGGGCGGCTCGAAGCGCTCACGGCGACGCGGCGGGGCGGCCGCCGCCGGCTTCTCGGCGGCTTTCTTGCCGGCCGCCGTCTCGCCCGACCCCGGCGCCGGCTTGGCGTCGGCCTTGCCCTTGGCGGGCGGCTTGGGTGCAGCGGGCTTCGGGGCAGCGCCCGGGGGTGGCGTCTTCTTCATGTCGGTATTTATCGCTGATCGCGGGTGGCGGCGTCCACGGTGACACCCGCCGCAGCCGGCAGGCCGATGCGCAGGTGCGCCGTGGCGATCTGGATTTCCCGCAGGAAGCACAGCAGGCCGGCCAGGAACGAGGTCATCGCCAGGATGAACAGCACCGCGACCGCTTCGGCAACGCGGGCATTGCCCAGGGCGCCGACGAACAGCAGGACCACCACGCTGCAGATGAGGGCTGCGCAGATCGCGCAGCCGCCGATGGCCCAGTTGGCCAGGCGCGCGCGCCGCGCCAGCACCGCGAGATCGCTGCCGAGCTCCTCGCGCAGCGGCGCGGCGGGGCCGGCGCGCAGCTGGTCCTCGAGGCGCCGGGCGCGGTCGACGATGCGGGCGACGCGGTTGGTGAGCACCCCGAGCATCGAGCCGACGCCGGCGATCAGGAATACCGGCGCCACCGCCAGCTGGATGACGTGGGCAATGTTGCTGATGTAGAGGTCGGTCTGCACCGGGATGCGCGGTCCGTCGCGGGGCGAGGCCCTAGCCTAGCCGTTCGACCGCAGGCCCGATATGCCCGGAACGGCCGGAGCGCGGCGACCGGCGCTCAATCCTCGGGCTCGTAGCCGAGATTGGGAGCCAGCCAGCGCTCCGCGGTGGCCAGGTCCCAGCCCTTGCGGCGTGCATAGTCGGCGACCTGGTCCTTGGCCAGCCGCCCGAGCACGAAGTACTGCGCCTCGGGGTGGGCGTAGTACCAGCCGGACACGCTCGCGCCGGGCCACATGGCCATGCTCTCCGTCAGCGTGATGCCGGTATGGCGCTCCACGTCCAGCAGCTGCCAGAGCGTCGCCTTCTCGGTGTGCTCCGGGCAGGCCGCGTAGCCAGGCGCCGGACGGATGCCGCGGTACTTCTCGTCAATCAGGGCGGCGTTGTCGAGATGCTCGTCAGCCGCGTAACCCCAGAACTCGCGCCGCACGCGCTCGTGCAGCCGCTCGGCGAAGGCCTCGGCCAGGCGGTCGGCCAGCGACTCGAGCAGGATCGCCGAGTAGTCGTCGTTGGCCTTCTTGAAGGCGGCCACGCGTTCGGCGCAGCCGAGGCCCGCCGTGACCGCGAAGGCCCCCACATAGTCGTGCAGCCCCGTCTCGCGCGGCGCGATGAAGTCGGCAAGGCAGCGGTTGGGCACGCCGGCGCGACGTTCGCCCTGCTGACGCAGGTTGCGCAGGCGCGCCAGCTCCGTCGTGCGGGTCTCGTCGGCATAGACCGCAACGTCATCGTGCTCCACCGCATTGGCGGGAAACAGGCCGATGACGCCGCTGGCCTGCAGCCACTTCTCGTCGATGAGGCGGTCGAGCATTGCGTGCGCGTCCGCCCAGAGCTTGCGCGCCGCCTCGCTCGTGGCCGGATTGTTGAGGATCTCGGGGAACTTGCCCTTCATTTCCCAGGCGATGAAGAAGGGCTGCCAGTCGATGTACTCGCGCAGTTCGGCCAGCGGGTAGTCCTTGAAGACCTTCACGTGCTGCGTCGCAGGCCCGTGATGTGCATGGTCGCAGTTCGGCCCTTCGCAGACGTCGCGCGTCTGCTGCAGCAGCATGCGCGGCCGGAACGGATGCGCGCCCTCCCAGGTGATCGGCGTACGGTTGGCGCGTACGGCCTCCAGGCTCAGCAGCTTCTCCTGCTGGTGCTTGGCGGCATGGCGCTCGCGGATGGTGTCGTACTCGGCATCGGTCTCGGCGAGCAGCTTCGGCCGCAACTCGTCCGACAGCAGCGCAGCCGCCACCGGCACCGAGCGCGAGGCATCCTTCACCCACACCACCGGACCCTCGTAGGCCGGGTCGATCTTCACCGCGGTGTGCGCACGCGAGGTCGTGGCGCCGCCGATGAGCAGCGGGATGGTGAAGCCCTGGCGCTGCATCTCGCGGCCCAGGTGCACCATCTCGTCGAGCGAGGGCGTGATCAGGCCCGACAGACCGATGATGTCGGCGTTCTCGGCACGTGCGGCGTCGAGGATCTTCTGCGCCGGCACCATCACACCGAGGTCGATGACCTCGTAGTTGTTGCACTGGAGCACGACGCCGACGATGTTCTTGCCGATATCGTGCACGTCGCCCTTGACCGTGGCCATGACGATCTTGCCATTGGACTTCACGGCCTCGCCCGGCTTCTTCTCCGCCTCGATGTAGGGGATCAGGTAGGCCACCGCCTTCTTCATCACGCGCGCCGACTTCACCACCTGCGGCAGGAACATCTTGCCGGCGCCGAACAGGTCGCCGACCACGTTCATGCCGTCCATCAGCGGGCCCTCAATCACCTCGATCGGGCGCCCGCCGCGCGCCGCGATCTCGGCGCGCAACTCCTCGGTGTCGGCCTCGACGTACTGGTCGATGCCCTTCACCAAGGCATGGGTGATGCGCTTGCCAGCCGGCTGCTCACGCCAGGCCAGGTCCTCGGCCTTGGCTTCCTGTTTCTCGCCCTTGAAGCGCGCGGCGATCTCGATCAGGCGCTCGGTGGCGTCCTCGCGGCGGAACAGCACCACGTCCTCGATGCGTTCGCGCAACTCGGGGTCGAGCTGGTCATAGACCATCAGCGCACCGGCGTTGACGATGCCCATGTCCATGCCCTCGCGGATCGCGTGGTACAGGAACACGGAGTGGATCGCCTCGCGCACGTGGTTGTTGCCGCGGAAGGAGAACGACACGTTGCTCACGCCGCCGCTGATCTTGGCGTGTGGCAGGTTCTGCTTGATCCAGGTCACCGCCTGGATGAAGTCCAGCCCATAGAGGTTATGCGCCTCGATGCCGGTGGCCACGGCGAAGATGTTCGGGTCGAAGATGATGTCTTCGGGCGGGAAGCCGACCTGCTCGACCAGGATGCGGTAGGCGCGGGCGCAGATCTGCTTGCGGCGCTCCAGCGTGTCGGCCTGGCCCTCCTCGTCGAAAGCCATCACCACCGCGGCGGCGCCGTACTTGCGGCACAGACGGGCCTGTTCGATGAACTTGGCCTCGCCTTCCTTCATCGAGATCGAATTGACGATCGGCTTGCCCTGCACGCACTGCAGGCCGGCCTCGATGATCTCCCACTTCGAGGAGTCGATCATGATCGGCACGCGCGCGATGTCCGGCTCGCTGGCGATCAGGTTGAGGAAGCGCCGCATGGCCGCGAGGCCATCGAGCATGCCCTCGTCCATGTTCACGTCGATCACCTGCGCGCCAGCCTCGACCTGCTGGCGGGCGATGGCGATGGCGGTCGTGTAGTCGCCGGCCTTGATCAGGTCGCGGAACTTCGCCGAGCCGGTGACATTGGTGCGCTCGCCGACGTTGACGAAGAGCTGGCGCTGGCCTTCGACACCGATGGTCGTGGGCTCCAGGCCGGCCAGGCGCAAGGCGCGCGGTGGCGTCTGCCGGACCCGCGGCGGCACATCGGCCACCGCGCCGGCGATCGCGGCGATGTGCGGCGGCGTGGTGCCGCAGCAGCCGCCGACGATGTTCACCAGGCCGCTCTGCGCAAACTCGCGGATGATCGCCGCGGTGTCCTCGGGCTTCTCGTCGTACTCGCCGAAGGCGTTGGGCAGGCCGGCATTGGGGTAGCAGGACACGTAGCAGTCGGCCACGCGCGCGAGCTCGGCGATGTACGGACGCATGTCCTTGCCGCCCAGGGCGCAGTTCAGGCCGACGGCCAGCGGCCGCGCATGGGCGACCGAGTTCCAGAAGGCCTCGGTCACCTGGCCAGACAGCGTGCGGCCCGAGGCGTCGGTGATGGTGCCGGAGAGGATCACCGGCCAGCGCATGCCGCGCTCCTCGAACAGGGTCTCGCAGGCGAAGATCGCCGCCTTGGCATTGAGCGTGTCGAAGATGGTCTCGATCAGCAGCAGGTCGGCGCCGCCGTCGACCAGGCCGCGCGCCTGCTCGAGGTAGGCCTCGGCGAGCTGGGTGTAGGTGACGTTGCGCGCGCCCGGGTCGTTGACGTCGGGGCTGATGCTGCAGGTTCGGCTGGTCGGACCGATGGCACCGGCGACGAAACGCGGCTTGTCCGGCGTCTTCGCAGTCCAGGCGTCACAGGCGCGGCGGGCGAGCTTCGCGGCCTCCAGATTCAGCTCGTAGGCCAGCGACTCCATGCCGTAGTCGTGCAGCGACACGACCTGGGCATTGAAGGTGTTGGTCTCGACCAGATCCGCGCCGGCCTCGAGGTACTTGCCGTGGATCTCCTCGATGATCGCCGGCTGCGTGAGCACCAGCAGGTCATTGTTGCCCTTGAGGTCCTTGGGCCAGTCAGCGAAGCGCGTGCCGCGGTAGTGGGCTTCTTCCAGCTTGTAGCCCTGGATCATCGTGCCCATGGCGCCGTCGATCACCAGGAGACGCTGCGCCAGCAGGCGCTCGAGCACGGCGTAGGAGGGATGCAGCGTCATGGCAGGTCGCGGGCCAGGGGCGGGCTGCGATTATATCTCTACATCCGGATTGACGGATATTCGCCGGCAGTAGGCGGTCGGGACCGCTCGTCTGCCCCGGTCCACCACGCATCCCACAGGGGCCCCGCCGCCCGAACCCGGGGCGTAAGGTTCGCTCACGGTCTGACGCCGCTCCTCCCAGAGGGCCCGGGCCACCGATCGCGGAGACGCAAGCGCCCCACCGGCCCCGACTCCCCGACAGCCCCGGCCCCCGCGGCCGGCCAGCTCTCCCCCAACCCGGATCCCCCAACCTTCCGGGTCTTGCAGGGCCAGATCCCCCGATCTGGCCCTCTTTTTTTGCGTGGCCGCTTGACGCGGCGGCGCGGCGGCGGCACCTTTTACTAAACGAACGTTTATTGATTCCGCCGTCCCCGCCGCCGGAGCTCCCGATGACGACCGTGACCCTCGCGCCCGAGTGGCGCGACCGAAAGCGCTACCTCTGGCCCCTGGGCGCCGTGGTGGTGGCATTGCCCATGCTGGCCGGCCTGATCCACGCCGGGACGGGCTGGTCGCTGGCCTGGTGGTTCGCCCCGATCTTCGTCTACGGCCTCATTCCCTTTGCGGACTGGGCGATCGGCACCGACACCGACAATCCGCCGGAAACGCGGGTCGCGACCCTGGAGCGCGAGCGCTACTACCGCTGGGCGGTGTACCTGGCCATCCCGATCCAGTTCGCAACCGTGGCCTGGGGCGCCTGGGTCTGGGCCCAGGGCACGCTCGCCTGGTACGAGGCGCTGGGCCTGCTGATCTCGGTGGGCCTGACCAGCGGCGCGGCGATCAATGTCGCGCACGAGCTCGGCCACAAGACCGACCGCGCCGAGCGCTGGCTGGCCAAGCTGGCGCTGGCCCCAGTGGCCTACGGGCACTTCTTCGTCGAGCATAACCGCGGCCACCACGTGCGCGTCGCCACGCCCGAGGATCCGGCCAGCTCACGTTACGGCGAGAGCCTGTACGCCTTCCTGCCGCGCACGGTGCTCGGCAGCCTGCGCTCGGCCTGGGAGCTCGAGCGCCGGCGCCTGGCCAACCAGGGCCGCAGTGCCTGGTCACCGTACAACCACAACCTGCAGGCCTGGGCGATGACCGTGCTGTTCTTCGGTGGGCTCGTGGTCTGGCTGGGCTGGATCGTCCTGCCCTTTCTTCTGCTGCAGGCCGCCTACGGCGCCAGCCTGCTGGAGGTGGTCAACTACCTCGAGCACTACGGCCTGAAGCGGCAGCTGCGGCCAGACGGCAGCTACGAGCGCTGCCAGCCCTGCCACAGCTGGAACAGCAACCATGTCGTGACCAACCTGTTCCTGTACCACCTGCAGCGCCACTCCGACCATCACGCCAACCCCACCCGCGCCTACCAGGCGCTGCGGCATTTCGACGATGCCCCGCAGCTGCCGAGCGGCTACGCCTCGATGGTGCTGCTGGCCTACGTGCCCTGGCTCTGGTTCCGGGTCATGAACCCGCGGGTGGTGGCCTACTACGGGGGCGACATGCGCCGCGCCAACATCCAGCCGCGCCTGCGGGAGCAGGTGATCGCACAGTTCCGGCCCGCGGGCCCCTGAGCCAATCCACCCCGGGCGGCGCATCGGCTAAGATGCGCCGCCTTTTTGCTGCCCCATGCGAGAGTTTCCATGCCGTTCAAGAAGTGGCGCTGCCTGATCTGCGATTACGTCTACGACGAGGCGCTCGGCGCCCCCAACGACGGGATCGCCCCCGGTACGCGTTGGGCCGACGTGCCGGATTCCTGGACCTGCCCGGACTGCGGCGCGGCCAAGGCCGACTTCCAGATGGTCGAGACGGACTGACCCCATGAGCCAGTTCGACCAGGTCAGCGTGTTCAAGAAGGCCAATGTCTACTTCGACGGCAAGTGCGTGAGCCACACCGTGCTGCTTGCCGACGGCAGCCGCAAGAGCGTGGGCGTGATCCTGCCGTCGAAGCTCACGTTCGGCACCGGCGCTCCCGAGGTGATGGAGATCATCGACGGCCATTGCCGCGTGACCCTCAAGGGCGAGACCGCGGCACGCGAGTACCGCGGCGGCGAGTCCTTCTCGGTGCCGGGCAACTCGTCCTTCGAGATCGAGGCCCTGGACGCGGTGCACTACGTCTGCCACTTCGGCTGAGGCCTCGTCGCAGCAGACCCGACGCCGGCCTCGTGCCGGCGTTTTTCATGGCCGCTCCACCCTCCCTCGGCAGGCTCAGGTTTTGAGCCTTGGGGCCGGTACAACAACGCTCAGGACTCCCGGAGCGATGCCATGACCGAACCCGCCACCAGCCCTCAGCCCAGCTCGACCTCGCCGTTCCCGGCGCCGTTGCTACCGCCAGTCAGCAAGCGACTTGTGCGCCGGGAAAGCTCGCCGAGAATCGGTGGGCAGTTACCCACGCGGAGTGAGCACTCCGCAGGAGTCGCTGCCATGCCGGCCTCGCGCGTCACCCGACTGGACCCCAGTTTCGAGCTGTTGCCCTACTGCCGCCTGCTGTGCATCGAGCTGGGCAGCGGCTACGAGCTCTGCCCCTCCGACCGCGACCCCACCACCGTGCTCATCGCCACGCCCGACAAGGGCTGCATCGCGGTGCAGCGCCACGGCCAGGAGCTGAGCTTCCAGGCCAGCGAATGGCCCGTGGTCAACGAAGCCGGATTCCGCCGCAGCTTCAGCCGCGACCTGCGCGCCAGCATCGGCGTGGGCCGCGATCCCTCCGCCGTGGCGCCGGAGCTGCGCCGCCGCCTGCTGCAGCCCTACGCCGAGGCGCTGGCCACCGAACGCCGCAACGCCGCCAACTACCGCTGCCTGCTGGTCGAGGTCTCGGCCTGCCTGGAGCATTCGGGGTTCACCCCTTCGGACCGTCATGTGGTCGGTCGCACCCTGCAGGCGAGCAAGCCGCATGGCGCGCTCGACGACGGCCACAGCCGCATCCCCACCACGAGCACCACCAGCATCACCATCCAGGACCAGAGCGCCCTGGCCACCGTGGAGATGCGCTACCTCTCGCTCGACGAGGTGGAGGCGGTGCACGGCTTCCTCGCCGACCTGATCGCCCGCCGCCGCCCGGCCCTGCGCCTTACCGCCTGAGGCCGCGGCACGCGGCCGCTCAGCCGCACTTCGAGTAGCCGCAGTCCAGGCAGGTGGGACAGCCGTCCTTCATCACCATCTCGCCCCGGCACTGCGGATCCGGACAGGTGCCCACCGTCGCGGTCTCGTCCGCGGCCGGCTCCGCCGGCAGTTCCGGTGGCGGCTCGCCGCGACGGGTCCGCGCGTAGCGGTCGGCGAGCACGTCCACGGCATGCTCCTCGCCACGTGCGTCGAGGAAGCCGCGCTTGTGCAGCTCCTGCTGGATCGCCCACGAAATCGCGGCAACCTCGGAGTCGTGCACCAGGCCTTTGCCGGACTTGGTCTTGCCGTACCAGACCGGGCCGCGGTCCCAGGACACCTTGCGCAGATCGGCGAGCGCCTTGATCAGGAAGCCGCCGCGCGCGGCCAGCGACAGCGTGCGCATCGTCGCGGACACCCATTGGTGTTCGGCCGCAGTCTGGCCCGCAGGCACGAAGAACTCGAGCGGCCGCTCGATACACACCGGCTGGCCGTTCATGCGGCCGCAGACGACGCCGAAGCCGATGACGAAGTAGATCGTCTTGCGGCCGGTCGACGAAGTCAGCGTGATCTTGGTCGTCGTCGATTCCCAGCTGCCTTCCTCGCGCCGGTCGATGCGCAGCGTCAGCGGGTTGATGTCCTGCGTGGCCACCGCGGCGGCGGTTGCGTCGCGGAACACCGACCAGCCGACGATGCGCTGGCCGATCCGCGTGACCTTGTCCTTCTTCGTCATGGCTCCACCCCTGCCGTCATCGCGAGACGCGTAGCGCCGTGGCAATCCAGTGCGACAACCGCAATCCGCACGGGGCTGGATTGCTTCGCCGCCTGCCGCTCCTCGCAATGATGGCCTGCATGTTCAAAGCTTGCCGTAGAAGCCTTCCTTCAGGGCATCGTACAGATTCGCGGCGGTATAAGTCCCGCCTTCGTACTCGACCTTGGCGTTGCCGGGCAGTCGTACCGTGGTGCCGTCGTCCATGCGGAACTCGTA
>DASUDL010000067.1:0-2768 GCA_036275615.1 Solimonas sp. | reverse complement strand
CCCCGGAAATCGGCGCGCCAGTCGCGCGCTACGGGCGCCTCGGGAGACGCTGTGTTGCGATCCTGCGACAGCGGCGCGCGGCAGGCCGCGAGCGCAACGAGGAGCAACAGCAGGGAAAGAGGGTGGCGCACGGAAGATCAGGAGCGATGCGGCACGGACGATGACCATAGCGCGAAATGTCGGGTCTGGGTATCCCTTTCGCCCCCCGGAACCTTGGGCTAGATTCGAGTCGTCCGCGCCTCTCCTGCGGACCAGCGTCATCAGACGGTCACAGCTCAGCATTAGTACCCATCGCAACAGCAGGCCGCGTCGCACCGCCCATCACACCGGGCACGGTCGCTGTCCCCTCGTCATCCGCACGCAGGCCCGTGGCATTCGCTCCGGGCCCGGGGCCCATTCGCACTCATGAGCAAGCGCAAGATCTTCGTCCTCGACACCAACGTCCTCCTCCACGACCCGTCCTCGCTGTTCCGCTTCGAAGAGCACGACCTCTACATCCCGATGGTGGTGCTGGAGGAGCTCGACAACGCCAAGAAGGGCACCAGTGAAGTCGCCCGCAACGCCCGCCAGGTGACGCGCTTCCTGGACGAACTGATGCGCGACAAGAACCATGCGCAGATCGAGAAGGGCCTGCCCCTGCCCGGCCTGAGGGGACCGCTCAATGGGCACGGGCGCGGCAAGACCGGCGAGCCCTCCACCGGCAAGCTGTTCTTCCAGACGCGGCCTACCGATACCAAGCTGCCGGGCCTGATGCCGGGCAACAAGCCCGACAACAGCATCCTGATCAATGCGCTGGAGGTGCAGGACAAGTTCTCAGGCCGGCCGGTGATCCTGGTCAGCAAGGACATCAACCTGCGGATCAAGGCCTCCATCGTCGGCGTCCACACCGAGGACTACAGCAACGACCGCGTCCTCGACGACCTCGACCTGCTCTATACCGGCTACAAGGAGCTGACCGCCGACTTCTGGGGTTCGCACGGCGAGCGCATGGAGAGCTGGCAGGACAGCCGCGGCCGGGCCTGCTACCGCATCAAGGGGCCGCTGGTGAAGGAGTGGCACGTCAACCAGTTCCTCTATATCCCGGACGACGACGGCCGCGGCCTGGAGCTGATGGTCAGCCGCATCGAGGGCTCGATGGCCGAGCTGCGCGTGGTGCGCGACTACCGCAGCGGCAAGGCCGGCGTCTGGGGCATCCACGCCAAGAACCGAGAGCAGAACTTCGCGCTCAACCTGCTGCTCGACCCCGAGATCGACTTCGTCACCGTGCTCGGCACCGCCGGCACCGGCAAGACCCTGCTGACGCTGGCCGCGGGCCTGGCCCAGACCATGGACGAGCAGCGCTACCGCGAGATCATCATGACGCGCGTCACCGTGCCGGTGGGCGAGGACATCGGCTTCCTCCCGGGCACCGAGGAAGAGAAGATGACGCCCTGGATGGGCGCGCTGATGGACAACCTCGAGGTGCTGACCCAGAACGGCAGCAGCGGCGACTGGGAACGCCAGGCCACCAACGACCTGCTGGCCAAGCGCATCAAGATCCGCTCGCTCAACTTCATGCGCGGCCGCACCTTCCTGAACCGCTACATCATCATCGACGAGGCCCAGAACCTGACGGCCAAGCAGATGAAGACCCTGATCACGCGCGTGGGCCCGGGCTCGAAGATGATCTGCATGGGAAATCTCGGCCAGATCGACACGCCCTACCTGACCGAGACCACCTCCGGCCTGACCTACGTGGTCGACCGCTTCCAGGGCTGGCCGCACGGCGGCCACGTGACCCTGGCGCGCGGCGAGCGCTCGCGGCTGGCGGCCTACGCTTCCGATATCCTGTGAGCCCGAAACGGCCCCAGGGAGCGGCCGCATGATCCTGAAGCTGGCCAATTCGATGAAGGACGGCGCCATCGCCATCGGCCTGCGCTCTTACCTGAACGAGCGCTTCGGCGAGTTCGGCGAGATCCTCGACTGCGAGCTCGACAGCAGCAGCAGCCGCTTCACGCTGCATGCGCGGCTCAAGGGCGAGCGCGACACGGTCTCCGCCACCATCGAGCGCTACGAGCTGGAGCGGGAGGGCGAGCGCGTCTACATCGTCCTGAAGTCGTTCTCCAGTTCGCGCCAGTGGCTGACGACCCTGCTGCAGAAGCTGCTCGCGGGCAAGCGCTATCCCCTGCCCGCGGCAGTCGGCAAGTTGCTGTGAAGGAAGCGGGCTTCCGCCGGCTCACGGCCACCTGGCCGGGGGTCACGCACGACGTGAAATGGGATGACGATCTGGTCGCGTCGGTGGGCGGCAAGATGTTCGCCGTCTATTGCATCGGCGGGGCCCATCGCGGCCGCATCGGCTTCAAGGTCGCAGACGAGTTGTTCCTCGCGTTGACCGAGCAGCCGGGCATCATCCCGGCCCCCTACGCAGCGCGCTTCAAGTGGATCAGCCTCACAGAGCCGGGGCGCTATGAGGACGCCTGGATCGGCGACATGATCCGCCGCTCCTACGCAATCGTCGCCGGCAAGCTGCCAAAGAAGATCCGGCGCGAACTGGGCCTGGCGGACTGATGGAGCTGCCGCTCGAGGCGGGCATCCCCCTGCTCGTGCTCTGCGCCTTCGCCTTTCTCGCCGGCTTCGTCGATGCGGTCGTGGGTGGCGGCGGACTGATCCAGGTCCCGGCGCTGTTCGTGTTCCTCCCGGGCCTGCCGCCCGCCACCCTGCTGGGGACCAACAAGTTCTCGAGCATCTGGGGCACGGCCGCCGCCACAACCCAGTACCTGCGGCGGGTC
>DASUDL010000066.1:0-2300 GCA_036275615.1 Solimonas sp. | reverse complement strand
CACCAATGATCTCGGCAATCCCCAGGCCGGCGCCGCCCCGAGTCCGGAGGCCCTGATTGCGGGATACGAGCAGTTGATCGAGCGCGCCCACGCTGCCGGCCTGCGCATCGTCCTGGGGACGATCCCGCCCGCAGAAGGCGCTGTCACCGAGGGCCTGCCCGGGCTCGGCCCCCTGCTGCCCGCCGGGATCGGGCTGCTGCACGGTACGGCCGAGGCGCGCCGCGCGCGCGATGCTGTCAATGCCTGGATCCGCACGCAGGCCCTCAGTGACGGGATCGTCGACTTTGCCGCCTGCCTCGAGGATCCGGATCAACCCGGTTACCTGGCCGCCGAGTACAACAGCGGTGACCACCTCCATCCCAGCCCCGCGGGCTATGCCGCCATGGCCGCCTGCGTCGATCTCGACCTGTTCCGTTTGCCGGACCACCGGCCGTGATGTCTCCCGCGAGTGATGCCATGTTGAAGACCACCTGCCGCTCCCTGATCCTGCTCCCGCTGCTGCTGGCCGGCATGGGCCTGGGCGCCTGCTCCAGTTCGGCGCCGGCCGATCTGGCCTCGGCCGGGACGCCCGTCCGCGAGGGCAAGGCCCGCTTCACGGTGATCAGCCCGACCCTGATCCGCCTGGAATACGCCGAGGACGGCCAGTTCGAGGATCGGCCCACGCAGACCGTTGCCCGGCGCCCCGCCGCGTCCGCGGCCTACGAGACCCGGGTCGAGAACGGTGTGCGCATCCTGCGCACCGAGGCGCTGACGCTGCGCTACCGCGTGGGCTCGGGCGCGTTCTCGCCGGACAACCTGTTGGTCGAGGTCCGCCGCGGGAGTGAGATCGTCGAGGCCCGCCCCGACTGGTCCTTCGCCCCGCAGGCCGGAAACCTCGGCGGCTGGCGCCGCGGCCTCGACAACGAGAAGGATCCGCAGCCCCTGCACGAGGGCGTGCTCAGCCGCGCCGGCTGGTACCTGCTCAACGACAGCAACACCGTCGTGATCACCGAGACGCCACCCGGATTCGAGGTGCGCGGGGGCCACGGCGGCCAGTACCGCGACGGCTACCTGTTCGGCTACGGCCTGGACTACGTGCAGGGTCTCCGTGACCTGCGCACCCTCACCGGTGCCGCGCCCCTGCTGCCCAAGAAGGCCTTCGGCGTCTGGTTCTCGAAGTGGTGGGCTTACACCGACGCCGAGTGGCGCGAGCAGATCCTCGACTTCCAGCGCAACGATGTGCCGCTGGACACCGTCTCCCTCGACACCGACTGGAAGCGGGTCCACAACCCGTTTGCCTGCTTCGTCTGGAACGCGGTGATCCGGGCGCCGCTCGACGACGCCTGCTCCTGGAATGGCTGGGACTGGAATCGCGACATCTACCCCGACCCGGAAGGCTTCATCGGCTGGGTCCATGAGCAGGGCATCGATGTGGGCCTGAACGTGCATCCGTCCATCGCCGCCGTCGATCCGGCCTACCCGGCGACCGTGGCCAAGACCGGCCCGCTGATGATGGACGACGCCACCCCGCCGTGCTCCTTGCTGCAAACGGACCCCTCGCCCTGCTACGTGTTTGACTGGACGAAGGCCGAGCAGCTCGAGGCCTACTTCGACCTGCACCAGCCCATCGAGGCCACGGGCATCGACTTCTGGTGGCTGGACTGGTGCTGCGAGGGCTCGCGTGCCCAGGCGCCCGGCCTGTCCGCGGACACCTGGATCAATGCCGCCTATGCCAAGCAGCACGAGGCCATGGGCTCGCGCTGGCCGGCCTTCTCCCGCATCGGCGGCTCGTTCCAGAACGGCAAGGCCGGCGTCGACAATAACGGCATCGGCGCCTTTGCCGAGCATCGCTACAGCCTGCACTTCACGGGCGACACCTGCTCGACCTGGGCGCTGATGGCCTTCCAGGCCGAGATGACCGCCGCGGAGGGCAACATCGGCATGCCCTATGTCTCGCACGACATCGGCAGCTTCCTCGGCGAGCCCCTGCCCGGCGCCGACTGCAACAACATGGTCAACACCGGCCAGCATCTGCCGGACGACATGTACGTGCGCTGGGTGCAGTTCGGCACCTTCCAGCCCATCCTGCGCCTGCACTCGCACCACGGCGATCGCCTGCCCTGGGAATACCCCGGCAAGGCCCAGACCGTGGCCGCCGACTTCCTGCGCCTGCGCGGCCAGCTGGTGCCGACGCTCTACTCGCTGAGCCGGATCGCGCACGACAGCGGCCTGCCGATGGCACGCCCGCTATACCTGCAATGGCCGGAGCGCGACGAGGCCTACCGCTACCGCAGCCAGTACACCCTGGGCAAGGACATGCT
>DASUDL010000065.1:0-10083 GCA_036275615.1 Solimonas sp. | reverse complement strand
CGATGGCGCGCGCATCGTGGACGAGGAGCCATTCGGTCCCCTGCTTCCCGTGATCCGCTACGCCGAGGTGGACGATGCCATCGCGCGGGCCAATGCGGGCCCGTATGGCCTCGGTGCATCCGTGTGGGGCAGCGACCCAAGACGCGCCACCGACGTGGCCAGCCGGCTGCATGCCGGCATGGTCTGGGTCAACCGCCACATGGGCGCCGACCCGCTTGCACCTTTCGGCGGCGCAAAGCAGTCGGGCATTGGGCGGCAGTATGGCCTGAAGGGCCTGCACGGCTACATGGAAGGGGTGACGCTGTTCCTGCCGCCTAGCTCCGCCGGGGCTACGGCGACCGAAGAGGACTGATACATCGCTTCCGGAGGGACTTGTCGTCCGGGGCGCGGGCGGAGAGTAGGCGTCAGCCACTCGCCGGCTTTGCTCCGCGCAGCAATGCCACCCCGCCCAGCAGCGCCGGCAAGCCAACGGCCGTGAACGCCATCCCGTAACTCATGCCCCCTTCGATCATGAGCGCAAACACCGGAGGACCGGCCAGCACGCCGGCGAAGGTGACGAACAACGCCGCGGCGGTCGCCGCGCTTACAGCGCCGGCCGGTGCGCGCTGCGCCACCTCCGCGAGGTACACGCCGTTCCAGCCGATGGCGCTGGCGCCGAACACCGCGTACAGCAGCAGCAGCATCGGCGTCGGCCATGCGCTTGCGAAGGCGCTCACGATGGCGCACACGCCCATCACGCAGCCCATCGCGCCCATCACGCGGCGCGGTTGTCCACTGCGATCCGCGAGATGGCCCGACAACAGCCGCCCCGCGATCCCCGCAGCCTGGGTGACGGCCAAGGCCAGGCCAGCCTCGACCAGGCTGTAGCCGTGCTGCATGGCGAGGAAGGTCACCAGGTAGGTGCCCAGGCAGAGTTGCAGCGCGGCATAACAGAACGAGCTGAGCGCCAGCGGATGCCCGGGCCGGTCGGCCACTGCCACGCGTAATGGCTCGGCCAAGCTGTCGAGGCCGACCCGTGCACGGGGTTCACGGTCCGTGTCCAAGGTGGCGCGCAAGGGCTGCAGCAACAGCGCCAGCAGCGCGCAGGCTCCGCAGACGGCCCACACCGCCGAGCGCCATCCGCTCCACGACGCCAGGGGCGGCAAGAGCGCGCCGGCCAGCAGTGCGCCCACCGGTACCCCGGTCTGTTTGAGCGAGAAGATCCTGGACCGGTGGTGCGGCGGCGCCACCCGATTGAGCAAATGGGAACTGGCGGGATTCAGGGGTCCGTAGCCGATCCCCATCAGCACCGCCGCCGCAGCAAGGCCGGCGATGTGGGCCGAGGCGAGCAGGCCGACGCCTGCACAGGCGGCGATCAGGCACAGCTGGCTCAGCCGCAGCGCGCCCCAGCGCCGCACCAGCGCACCACTGACCAGGCCGCAGCCCATGCTGCTGGCATAGATCAGCGCCACGAACAGCCCGAGGAGCGAGAACGGCAGCCCCGTCTCCGCGGCGACGGCGGGCGCCAGGATCGGCAGCGTGACGGTGGCCATCGAGAGGACCGCCTGCGCGGCCAGCATCGCGGCCACCGGCATCACCACACCGGGCGTCGCTTTCACAGGCTGCCCTCCGTGTCTACGCATTCAGGGCCGGCTCACGCCGGGTGGCGCTGGATCAGCTGGCGCGCGATGATCAGACGCTGCATCTCGTTGGTGCCTTCGCCAATCAGCAACAGCGGCGCGTCGCGATAGTAGCGCTCCACGTCGAATTCCGGCGAGTACCCGTAGGCGCCATGGATGCGCATGCACTCCAGGGCGTTTTCCATCGCTGCCTCGGTGGCGAAGTACTTCGCCATCCCGGCTTCCATGTCGCACCGGTCGCCCCTGTCATACGCGCGCGCCGCCGATTCCACCAGCAGTCGCGCCGCCTCGACCCTGGTCGCCATTTCACCGAGCTTGAGCTGGATTGCCTGATGCTCGCTGATCGGCTTGCCGAAGGTCCTGCGCTGCTGAGCGTAGGCCACCGCATCGTTCAGCGAGGCGCTGGCCACACCCAGCCCGCGCGCCGCAACATTGATGCGCCCGAGTTCCAGGCCGGACAGCACCTGTTGCAGGCCGCGACCCTCGACCCCGCCGACCAGGCGGTCGGCGTGCACACGGTAAGAGTCGAACTGCAGCTCGCAGGTGTCGATGCCGCGGTATCCCATCTTTGCCAGCTTGCGCGTGACGATGAAGCCGGGCCCTTTTTCGGCGATGAACAGGCTCATGCCCTTGTGCCGCGGTTCGGTCCGGGGATCGGTCTTGACCAGCAGGGCCAGGCAGCCGCCATGCAGGCTGTTGGTGATCCAGGTCTTGCTGCCGTTGATCACGTAATGATCGCCATCGCGCACCGCGCGTGTGCGGATGGCCTGCAGGTCCGTGCCGGCGTCGGGCTCGGTCAGCCCGATACCGCCACGCAGGGCGCCGCTGGCAAAGCGCGGCAGCAGGTCGCGCTTCTGCGCCTCGGTGCCATGCCGCAGGACGGCCGAGGCCATGATGAGGTGCGAGTTGATGATGCCCGACAGCGACATCCACACCGCCGCGATGCGCGCCACGATGGCGGCATAGCAGGCGGTCGACAGGCCGAGGCCGCCGTACTCGGGCGGGATGATGGCGCCGAACAGCCCCATCGATTTCATCTGCTCGACGATCCCTGCAGGGTACTCGTCGGCCTGCTCCAGGCGCTTGACGTGCGGCCGCACCTCGGTCTGCAGGAAGCGGTCGATGGCGGCGAGGACCAGGCTTTCCTGTTCGGAGTCGGTGTTCATTGGTGTGGAACCTGAAGGAAGGCGGGGTCAGCCGCGCGCTGCCAGGCCTAGTTGCAGGCTGGCCGCCGAACCGTCGCGGCCGATGGAAAGCACCAGGTCGCGCAACTGCACAGCGCGTGCCGGCGCGGCGACGAGCTGCATGTTGTCGAAGAACTTGCTCTCCACATCGGCGTTGCTGATCGGCCGCTCGGTGCCGCCGCGGTTGACGTGCTCGCGGTGACGCAGCTCGCGCCCGTCGTTCAGTGTTGCCACCACCTCGCCCGAGTACGACGTGGGGAAGGGTGAGTCGGGGTCCACCTCATACTCGACCTTGCCGGCCAGGGCGAGGACCTGCTCGTCGCGCAACGCCGCGTCATCGAGTTCAGCCAGGCCGAACCGACCCTTCGCCAGCGCGGTGGCCACGGCATAGGGAATGCTGAATTGGGCGTCGTAGCTGTTCTGCGGTCGCTTCTTGGTCGCCGCCGGCTCGCACACCGTTTTCACCACCTCGGCGGGCACCAGCGCACGCACGCTGCGGATGTCGGCGGGGCGCAGGCCATGGCGCTCACGCAGGATCACCGCCGCGTCGGCACACGCGTGCGTGAAGTGGCAGGCCGGCAGCGGTTTGACCGTGACCCTCGACAGCTCCCACACTTCCCCGAGGCCGTCGGTGGCCAAGGCGAGCTCGCACTCCTGTGCCAGCGGGCCAAGGTAACTGTTGAACAGGCCGAAGCGTCCTTCGTAAGGCCGCTCGGGCCCTTTGAAGCCGTGCCGCGCCATGGTCGCCGCGGTCATGCCGGCCGCGGCCGCCCAGCCCGGATGCATGCGCTTGGTCCAGGCACCTTCCTGCAGGAACTCCAGGCTGCCCGATGCCATCGACA
This sequence comes from Solimonas sp., assembly GCA_036275615.1. Taxonomy (GTDB): domain Bacteria; phylum Pseudomonadota; class Gammaproteobacteria; order Nevskiales; family Nevskiaceae; genus Solimonas. Next base: position 6,438 of record DASUDL010000065.1, on the reverse strand, counting down.
GCGCGATGCCCTGGGCCATCGCCAGTTGCGCCGCATTCAGTCCGAGCAGCCGGCCGCTCACCAGCGCGCACGCGAATGCGCCGATCAGCCCTGTCGGATGAAAGCCGACCTGGTGGAAGCCGCCCTTGGCCACCGATGCCAGGCGCGCTCCCGCTTCCATGCCGGCGACATACGCGGTGAGCAGGGCTTCACCGTCGAGACCGGCCAGTGCGGCGCAGCCCATGGCGCTCGGAAACGTGCTGGCGGTGGCGTGGATCACGCCCGCGGCGTGGGTGTCGTCGTAGTCCAGGCCATGGATCAGGATGCCGTTCATCAGCATCGCGTCGCGTGGCGTGAGCCGCGTGGCCAGCCCGATCACCGGCGTCGCGCCCGCCCCGCCCGACAGCTCCGTCATCGCCGACAGCGAACGGTGCGCGAAGTCGTAGTGCGTGGAGGCATGCGCGATGCCCACCGCATCGAGAATGAGGTGGCGCGCCCGTTCCAGAACGGTCTCGGGCACCTGCTGCGGCCTCAGGTTGGCGACGAATGCGGCTAGCGTGGCGGCGATGGTCGGGCCGCTGGGCGAGCGGGTAGGGGCATTCGGCATGTCCGGCCTTCAGTGGGGAGAAGCAGTACGGGGGACAGGACCGGGCCGCCAGGCCGGCGCGGTGCTGCGCATCTACTCGACACGCAGGCCTGCGGCCTTGATCACCGGTCCCCAGAGTGCCAGGTCGCGCGAGATCGCCTCCGCCAGCTGCTCGGGTCCGCCATAGCGGACGTCGAGTCCGAGCGTGGTGAACTTCTCGCCAAGCTCCGGGCCGGCGAGCGCCTTTTCGATCTCCGCGGCCAGGCGCCGCTGCAGCGTTGCTGCCAGGCCGGCGGGAGCGACAACCCCCATCCAGCCGACAAAGGCGTAGCCGGGCAGGGTTTCGGCGATCGCGGGCACCTCGGGCAGAAGGCGATGCCGGGTTCGCCCGGTGGTCGCGAGCACGCGCAACTTGCCGGCAGCGACCATCGGCAAAGCCGTGTTGGGCGCGTCGAAGAGGAACTGCAGGCTGCCGCCGATGAGGTCGGTCAGCGCCAGCGCGGTGCCGCGGTACGGCACATGCGACAAGCCGACCTTGGCATGCATCGAAAGCAGCTCGCCGGCCAGGTGGTTCGACGAGCCGTTGCCCGCCGAGCCGTAGTTCAGGGAGCGGGGCTTCGCGCGGGCGGCAGCGAGCAAGTCCCCCAGGGTCCTGTACGGGCTGTCGGTACGCACCATCAAAAGGTTCACGTACTCGGCGAAGCGCGCGATGGGCGTGAAATCGCGCTCGGGGTCGTAGCCGACGTTCTTCGACAGGTGCGGTCCCATGCCGAACGTGGCTGTGTGCGCGAACCCCAGCGCATGGCCGTCCGCAGGCATTTTGGCGAGCCGCGCCATCCCGATGCCGCCGCCGGTGCCCGGAATGTTCTCGACCACGAAGGGCTGGCCGAGTTGCTCCTGAAGGCGCCCCGCGACCAGCCGGCTGACCGCATCGGCCGGGCCGCCCGGGGCGAAAGGCACGACGAACCGAACCGGCTTGGCCGGGTAGGGGTCTTGGGCAAGCGCGCACGGGGCCCCCAGCGTAGTCGCCAAGGCACTGCCTGCGGCGAGAAATGCCCTGCGTGTGGTCTTCATGGCGAGTCCCCGTTCAATAGGACCGTGGCAGCCCCATGACGTGCTCCGCTATGTAGTTCAGCACCATCTCGCGGTTCAGCGGCGCGGTGCGCAGCAGCCGGACCAGGCCGTACAAGTCGTAGATCCCGTATTCCTTGGTGAACCCGTTTCCGCCGTGCGTCTGGATCGCCGCATCCACGGCGTGGATGCCGGCTTCGGCACCGGCATACTTGGCGATGTTGGCGAACTCGCCAGCCGGCAGGCCCTGGTCGAAGGCCCACGCCGCCTTCAGCGCCATCAGGGAGGCCATCTCGATTTCGCTGCGCGCGATCGCCAGCGGATGCTGCACGCCCTGGTAGGCGCCGATCGGCGTCTTGTTGAACAGCTTGCGGTCGTTCGCATAGGCCACCGCCTTCTTCAGGGCGAAGCGGCCGATGCCGGTACACATCCCCGAGAGGATGATGCGCTCCGGGTTCAGGGTGTCGAACAGGATGCCGAAGCCCTTGTCCACTTCACCCAGCACGTCGTCCTCGGTCAGCGCCACGTCGTCGAAGAACACCTGCCACTGCGTCTCCGGCACGGGAAACGCGACGGGTATCAGGGTCATGCTGATGCCCTTCTTCTTCATGTCGACCATGAAGATGGTGAAGCCGTCGGTCTTCTTCTTCACGTCCGCCCGCGGCGTGGTGCGGGTGACCACCATTGCATAGTCGGCGCGGTTCGCATCGGTGATGAAGACCTTCTGTCCGCTGAGGCGGAAGCTTCCCTTGCCGTCGGGCTTGGCCAGGGTGGTGATTTCCATCGAGTTGGATCCCGCGTTCGGCTCCGTGATCGCGAAGCAGAACTTGATGTCTCCCGAGCAGCCCCCCGGCAGCAGCCGGCGCTTCATGTCTTCGCTGGCGTGCTTGGCCAGCAGCCCCATCGTCATGGTCGGCCCCACGACGAGGTTCAGCAGGGGGATGCCGTTGTTCGCCAGCCCCTCCATGAACAGCAGCATCTCCGTCATGCCCTGGCCGGCGCCGCCATAGGCCTCGGGCACCATGATGCCCAGGAAGCCGTCGTCGGTGATCTGCTGGTACAGCTCCGCCGGCGGCTCGCTCTTCTCGGCATATGTCTTCCAGTACTTGTGGTCGAAGCGCTGCGACACGCGGTCGCCGTACTCGTAGACCATGCGTTGTTCCTGCGTGAGGGCAAAGTCCATCTTTTTCTCCGGAAGGGGGATGGTTGCGGCTGGGAATCAGACCTTCGCCGAGGGGAAGACCGGCGCACGCTTCTCGCGCACGGCGGCCACGCCTTCGGCCGCGTCTTCGCCCAGGAAGCAAAGCATCTCCATCGCCAGCGAGCTCTCGAAGGTCGGCCGCGCCATGTGCATCCAGCCGTTGAGCGAGCGCTTGGTGAAGCGGATCGCCTGTTGGCTGCCCGCTGCCAGCTTGTCCGCCACCTCCATGGCCTTGTCCATCAGCTGCGCGCGCGGCACGCACAGGCTCACCAGCCCGATGCGCTCGGCCTCCTTGCCCGAGACGAAGTCGGCGGTCATCAGGTAGTACTTGGCCTTGGCCATGCCGCACAGCAGCGGCCACAGGATGGCGGCGTGGTCGCCGGCAGCCACGCCGAGCTTGACGTGGCCGTCGGTGATCTTGGCTTCTTCGGCCATGATGCTGATGTCCGCCATCATGGCTACCGCCAGGCCGGCGCCGACCGCCACGCCATTGATCGCGGAGATCACCGGCTTTTCACAGGCCATCACGTTGTAGACGATGTCGGATGCCTCGGTCATCACGCTGTTGATGGTCTTGGCGTTGCCCACCATGCCGGTGATCCAGTTCAGGTCGCCACCCGCCGAGAACGCCTTGTCGCCCGCGCCGGTGATGACGGCGACCTTGGTCTTGGCGTCGTCGTTGACGACACCCCAGATCTTGGTCAGCTCCCAGTGCAGCCGGGCGTTGGTGGCGTTCATCACCTCGGGGCGGTTGATGGTGATCAGCAGCACGCCATTGGGCTTGTGCTCGAACTTGAGGAACTGGAAGTCGGTGTAGTTCATGGTGGATCCTTCGAGGAGTGGAAAGAAGACGCAGGCCGGCTCAGCGCAGCGTGGCGCGGCCGTTGTTGAGCACGACGACATCGCGTTCGACGACGCGCGCCCGGAAGAACGCGGCGCTGCCGTCGTTCCAGATTTCGGTGCGGATGGTTTCGCCGGGGTAGACCGGCGACGAGAAGCGCGTTTCGAGCGAGGCGAGCCGCGAGGCGTCGCCGTCGCACAGCGTCTGCGTCAGTGCCCAGCCGGCGATGCCGTAGGTGGCCAGGCCATGCAGGATGGGACGCTCGAACCCGGCGGCCCGGGCGACCGCAGGCTCTGCGTGCAGCGGGTTGTAGTCGCCCGACAGCCGATAGATCAGCGCCAAGCCGGGGGGAGTCCTGTGTTCGACGCTGCGATCCGGCGTCCGCGTGGGCAATTCGTGCACCGGTTTGACCGGTCCGGGCGGTCCGCCGAAGCCGCCGTCGGCGCGGCAGAAGGTGGTCGAGCCCAGCGTGGCCAGCAACTCGCCGCTGGCGGCGTCGGTGACCGTGCGCTCCGTGTAGAGCAGCGCGCCCTTGCCCGGCCCCTTGTCGACGATGCCTGTCACCTTGGTGCGGCCGACGACCTCTCCTTCGGGCGCCGGGTGCCGGTGGACGACCAGGCTCTGCTCCCCATGCACCAGGCGCACGGCGTCGACGCCCGTTGCCGGGTCCTTGAGCCACATGCCGGGATAGCCGAGGACGACCGGCAGGGTTGCCAGGGCCACGAGGTTCTTTTCGTACACATGCCGCAGCTCGCCCTCGTTCATGGGGTCGGCGCCCAGCCCGAGCCCGAGGGCGTAGAGGATGGTGTCGCGCCGGGAATAGCGATGGCGCACGTCCTCGAAAGGCCACGCCATCAGCTTGTTGTAGTCGATCGCCACCGCGTGTTCCTCAGACGGGGTCCCAGGAGAAGACGATGTTCGAGGTCTCCAGCGGGAAGAAGTTGGGCTTCATGGCCGGCAGCACGCGCTCGGCGATGGTTTCAGGCGTCCAGCCCTCCGCGGTGTGCATGCCGCGCACCGGACGCGGCTGGCTCATCAGGAAGACCTCGTTGCCGCGCACGGCGAAGATCTGCGCCGTCACGTCGGCCGCGGCGTCGCTGGCCAGGAATGCGGCCACGGGTGCGATCTGCGCGGTATCCAGCTTCTGCAGCTTGGCGACCCGGGCCTGCTGCTCCGGGGTTTCGGTCGGGATCGAACCGATCATGCGGCTCCAGGCGAAGGGCGAGATGCAGTTGGAACGCACGTTGTAGCGCTTCATGTCGCCGGCGATCGAGCGCGAGAGGGCGACGATGCCGAGCTTGGCGGCGCCGTAGTTGGCCTGACCGAGGTTGCCGATCAGGCCGGAGGTCGAGGTCATGTGCACGTAGGCGCCCGACTGCTGCGTCTTGAAGTGGGGCGCTGCGGCCCGCGACACGTAGAACGTGCCGTGCAGGTGCACGTCGATCACGGCATGCCACTCCTCCACGGACATGTTGAAGAACAGGCGGTCGCGCAGGATGCCGGCGTTGTTGACGACGACGTCGATGCGGCCGAAGTTGTCTGCCGCACACTGGATGATCCGGTTCGCGGCCTTCCAGTCGGACACGCTGTCGGTGCTGAGCACCGCCTCGCCGCCGCGGGCCCTGATCTCGTCGACCACCTGCTGTCCCGGGCTCGCGTCGTTGCCTTCGCCGCTGACCGACGCGCCGATGTCGTTGACGACGATCCGGGCGCCCTGTGCGGACATCTGCAGCGCGATGTCGCGGCCGATGCCGCGGCCCGAGCCGGTGATCACGGCGACTTTGCCTTCCAGCATCGTGCCCTTGTGCATGGTGTGAAACTCCTGGGTTGAAAAGGGTGGTGTGGCAACGCCCGGCGGCTTCAGGACGGCAGTTGCAATACGCTGCTGGCCAGGATGTTGCGCTGGATCTCGTTGCTGCCGCCGTAGATGGTGGCGGGGCGCGCGTTGTAGAACGTGGTCAGCACGTCGATGGAGCTGCCGTCCACGTCGATGTCGCCCGGCATGCCGCCGCTGGCGCCCGCGGTCTCCACCAGCAGGTTGGCCAGCCGCGAATAGGTCTCGGTGGCGAACAGCTTGAGCATCGAAACGTCGGGGCCCAGCGGCTCGCCTCGCTTGACCTGCTCGACGAAGCGCGCGTAGAGCGTGCCGAGGTCGGCGACGTCCAGCGCGAGCTGCGTGTACCGGTCCGTGAACACGGGGTCTTCCGCCAGGCCCAGCAGATCGGCCGACTCGCGCACCCGCGCCAGTGCGTACTGGCTCTGCTTGGGGCTGCCCAGGAAGATCCGCTCGAAGCCGAGCAGCGCCTTGGCGATCGTCCAGCCCTTGTTCAGCTCGCCGACTCTCTGGCTGCGGGGAACGCGGACAGTGTCGAAGAAGACTTCGCAGAAATCCTCGTTGCCGGCGATGTTGCGGATCGGCCGCACCGTGATGCCCGGCGTTCGCATGTCGGCCAGGAGGAAGCTGATGCCTTCCTGCTTCTTTGCAGCCTTGTCGGTGCGTACCAGCAGGAAGATGTGCGTGGCGTCCTGCGCCAGCGTGGTCCAGGTCTTTTGCCCGTTGACGATGAAGTCTTCGCCGTCTTCGACTGCTTCGGTCCGAAGGCTGGCGAGGTCCGAACCGGCGTCGGGCTCCGAATAGCCCTGGCACCAGATGTCCTGGCAGGAGAGGATGCGCGGCAGGTAGTGGGCCCGCTGCGCCTCGGTGCCGTGCTGGATGAGCAAAGGCCCCACCATGGTGATACCCATGTCCGGTGCCCTGGC
>DASUDL010000064.1:0-2144 GCA_036275615.1 Solimonas sp. | reverse complement strand
CGTCGGCGCCGCGCCAGAGCCGTTCCGCGTGATTCGCGACCACCTCGCCGGTCTTCGCTTCCAGTCCCGGCGTCGGCTTGATCTCGACGTTCAGGAAGAAGCGGTTCGCCAGGCAGTAACGCGCGATGTTCTCGAAGGTCGGCAGCGGCTCGCCGGCATGCGCGCGCGAGTGCCAGCTGCCGGCATCGAGCCGCGCCAGCTGGTCCCAGGGCTGGTCGCCGCCCAGGCCGATGCCGTTGGTGGTGCGCTCGAGCGTTGCGTCGTGCATCAGGAAGGGCACGCCGTCGGCCGAGAGCTTCACGTCGCACTCGAACATGCGGTAGCCGTGCGCCGCGCCGAGGCGGAAGGCGGCCAGCGTGTTCTCCGGCGCCAGCCGGCCCGCGCCGCGGTGCGCGACCCAGCGCGGATAGGGCCAGGGCGCCGCCTTCATGCCGCGATGCGCTTGCCGCTGTCCGCGTCGAACCAGTGCAGGCGGTCCTCGCGCGGCCTGACGTGGATCACCTGGTCGGGGCGCGGCGAAGGCTGGCCCTCCTCGATCCGCACGATCAGCTGCTCGCCGTTGAGCCGGCCGTAGACCAGGCGCTCGGCGCCCAGCAGTTCGACCGTCTCCGTGCGCACTTCCCAGCCCGCATCGCCGACATCCAGGTGTTCCGGCCGGATGCCGGTGATGGCGCCGCGCCGGCCGCCCTGCACGTCCTTCAGCAGGTTCATGGGCGGCGAGCCGATGAAGCTGGCGACGAAGGTGGACGCGGGCCGGTGGTACACCTCCTCGGGCGTGCCGAACTGCTCCATGTTGCCGGCGTTCATGACGATCATGCGCTGCGCCAGGGTCATCGCTTCGACCTGGTCGTGCGTGACGAACAGGGAGGTGATGCCCAGCTCGCGGTGCAGCTTCTGGATCTCCAGCCGGGTCTGCGCGCGCAGCTTGGCGTCCAGGTTGGACAACGGCTCGTCGAACAGGAAGACCTGCGGCTGGCGCACGATGGCCCGGCCCATGGCCACGCGCTGGCGCTGGCCGCCGGAGAGCTGGCGCGGCTTGCGTTCCAGCAGGTGGCCCAGCTCCAGGATGCCCGCCGCCTTGTCCACGCGCGCCTTGATCTCGGGCACGGGCACCTTGCGGATCTTCAGGCCGTAGGCCATGTTGTCGAACACGCTCATGTGCGGGTAGAGCGCGTAGTTCTGGAACACCATCGCGATGTCGCGCTCGGCGGGCTCGAGCTTGTTCACCACGCGGTCGCCGATGGCGATCTCGCCGCCGCTGATCTCCTCCAGGCCGGCGACCATGCGCAGGAGCGTGGACTTGCCGCAGCCGGAAGGCCCGACGATGACGATGAACTCGCGGTCGGCGATCTCGGCGTTGATGCCGTGGATCACCTGCAGGGCGGCCTTGCCGGTGCCGTATTTCTTGATGACGTTGCGCAGGGAAATGGAAGCCATCTGTGTTCTTACTTTTCGGTATCGACCAGGCCCTTGACGAACCACTTCTGCATCAGGATCACCACCACCGCCGGCGGCAGCATGGCGAGGATGGCCGTGGCCATCACCACGTTCCACTCGATGTAGACCTCGCCGAACAGCAGGCGCTTGATGCCCATGACGATGGGGTACATCTTCTCGTCGGTGGTCACCAGCAGCGGCCACAGGTACTGGTTCCAGCCGTAGATGAACTGGATGACGAACAGCGCCGCCATCGAGGTCTTGGACAGCGGCAGCAGCACGTCCTTGAAGAAGCGCATCGGCCCGGCGCCATCCATGCGTGCCGCTTCCACCAGTTCGTCGGGCACGGTCAGGAAGAACTGCCGGAACAGGAAGGTGGCGGTGGCCGAGGCGATCAATGGCACCGTCAGGCCGGCCATCGAATTGAGCATCTTCAGGTTGGAGATCACCTCGTAGGTCGGCCCGATGCGCACCTCCACCGGCAGCATCAGCGTGACGAACACCATCCAGAACACGATGTTCTTGGCCGGGAAGCGGAAGTAGACGATGGCGAAGGCGGACAGCAGGGAGATCGCGATCTTGCCGATGGCGATGATCAGCGCGCTGGCCAGGCTGATGCCCATCATGGGCATCGCAGGCGCCACGGTCGCGCCCGCCTCGGTCTTGCCGCCGAAGAGCGCGAAGCGGTAGCTCTCGACGATGTTGTT
>DASUDL010000063.1:0-3494 GCA_036275615.1 Solimonas sp. | reverse complement strand
CTTCGCCTCGACGACGTCGACAAGCGGCTGTCGCAGTTCCTGGCCGAGATGAAGCGTCGCTATGGCGACGTGTACCTGGACTTGCACGCGGTCAACCCACAGGGCCGCGTGGTGGCCTCCAGCGATCCCGGCCATATCGGCCGCAGCCTGCCGGTGCGCAGCCCCTGGCTTGGCGCAGACCTCCCGGGAGGCGCCGTGCAGCTGGAGGCCCCGCAGGCGCGGGCCGATGGCGCGCACCGCCTGCTGATCCGCAGTCCGGTGAACTCGGAGTTCACCGACGGCCGCATCGGCGACCTGGTCCTCGAGGTCGACTGGCAGCAGATCGAGCGCCTGCTCGATCGGGCGGCCACGCCGACCCGCCAGGTGCTGGTCGTCGATCACGAAGGGCGCGTAGCGGTGGCCTCGGCCGGACTGCGCGCCCGCAGCATCCTGCCGGGGCGCGATGCCAGCAGCTGGCTGCCGGCCGATCCCGCACAAGCGCTGGAAACGCGGGATGGTCGCCCGCTGCTCGACACCACTGCCATCGTCGGCTACGACCGCTCGCGTGGCTTCGAGCGCTTTCCCGGCTTTGGCTGGACCTACCTGCTGCTGCAATCCCGGGACGAGGCCCTGGCGCCGGTGCATCGCATGGCCTGGATCTTCGCGGGCCTGATGGCGGCGATTGCCGGCGGGGTGATCCTGGCTTCGCTGTGGGTGGCCGGCGTGATCGCCCGCCCGATCATGGCGCTGACCGAATTCACCCGACGCTATCCCGAGCCCGGGGCCCGCCTGGACGTGCCCTCGCCAAGCCGGGGCCCCGGAGAGATCGGCGAGCTGAACCGCAGCTTCGCGCACATGGTCGAGGAACTGCAGCGCTCGCAGGCCACCCTGAGCCAGGCCTCGCGCCTGGCGGCGCTCGGCGAGGTCACCGCACTGCTCGCACACGAGGTGCGCACGCCGCTGGGCGTGCTGCGCTCCTCGGTGCAGATGCTGCAGGGGGAGTCCGGCCTGAGTGCCGAGGGTGGCGAGTTGCTGCGCATCATCGACAGCGAGACGCAGCGCCTGAATCGCCTGGTCAGTTCCCTCCTCGACAGCGCCCGCACCCGTTCCCCGCAGCGCAGCCCCCAGGACCTGCACGCCCTGATCCGGCACGCGGCAACCCTGCTGGCGGCACAGGCGCGCGACCGCGGCATCCTGATCCGCCAGCGCTGCGAGGCCAGCCAGCCGGTGGTCGATTGCGACGCCGAGCAGATCACCCAGGTCCTGCTCAACCTGCTGATGAATGCCGTCCAGATCCTGCCGCGCGGCGGCCAGATCGAGGTGGCCACGCGCGACGCCGCCGGCCGCCTGGTGATCGAGCTGGCCGACGATGGCCCCGGCATCCCGGCAGCCGAGCGCGCCAGCGTCTTCGAGCCGTTCGTGTTCAAGCGCGAGGGCGGCATCGGCCTGGGACTCGCCGTCGTGCGCCAGATCGTGCGCAGCCACGGCGGCGATGTGCAGGCCGATGCCAGCCCCCTGGGCGGTGCCCTGTTCCGTGTATGGCTACCCCGAGGAGCCCTGTCCGAATGAGTCTTCCCGTAAACCAGCGGCGCGTCCTGGTCGTCGATGACGAGGCCAACATGCGGCGCGTGCTGGAGATCATGCTGGCGCGCCGCGGCTACAAGACCTGGAGCGCGGGCAACGGTCGCGAGGCCTTCGAGCTGCTGCGCGAACAGGCCGTCGACCTGGTGATCAGCGACCTTCGCATGCCGGAGATGAACGGCATCGAGCTGCTGCGCGCGCTGCGCGCGGGGGGCAACGCCGTCCCCCTGATCATGATCACGGCGCAGGGCACGATCGAGAGTGCGGTCGAGGCCATGCGCCTCGGCGCCTGCGACTACCTGCTGCGTCCCTTCGACGTGGAGGCACTGGAGCTGGCCATCGGCCGGGTCTTCAGCGTCCAGGAGGTCCTGCAGCGCAGCGACTTCCTGCAGGGCGAGGTGGATCGCCACTGGCATGGCCTGGTCGGCGACGGCCCGGCCATGCGCCGGGTGCGGTCGCAGGTGGAGCAGGTCGCACGAACCCGCGCCAGCGTGCTGCTGACCGGCGAGACCGGCACCGGCAAGGAGGTCGTGGCGCGGGCCATCCACAAGGCGTCCGACCGTGCTGAACGCCTGTTCGTGCCGATCAACTGCGCGGCCATCCCGGCGGAAATGCTGGAAAGCGAGCTGTTCGGCCACGAGAAGGGGGCCTTCACCGGCGCCATCAAGGATCGGGTCGGCAAGTTCGAGCTGGCGCGGGGCGGCACCGTGTTCCTCGACGAGATCACCGAGATGCCCATGGCCCTGCAGGCCAAGCTGCTGCGCGTCCTGCAGGAGGGCGTGGTCGAGCGGCTCGGCGGCAACCACAGCATCGAGCTGGACCTGCGCGTGATCGCCGCCAGCAACCGCCTGCCACGCGTCGCCATCGGCGAGGGTCGCCTGCGCGAAGACCTCTACTACCGGCTCAACGTGTTCAGCATCGACCTGCCGCCCCTGCGGGAGCGGCGCGAGGACCTGCCGGCCCTGATCGCCCACTTCGTGGAGCGGGTCGCCGGCACCCATCCGCCCCGCCCCGCGATCACCCCGCAGGCGCTCGAGTACCTGCAGCTGTACCACTGGCCGGGCAATGTGCGCGAGCTGGGCAACATGGTGGAGCGGGCCCTCATCCTGAGCGCCGGCCGGACCCTGGACCTGAGCCACTTCCCGACCGAGCAGGACGGTGCGGCGGAGCCGGTCGGGGGCGGCGATGCGGCTGCAGACTTGCGCCTCGACGCGGCCGTCGAGGCCCTGGAGACCCGGCTGATCCTGGAGGCGCTGCGCCGTGCCGGGGGCAGCAAGACCCGCGCGGCCCAGCTGCTGCAGATCAGCGAGCGCTCGATCTTCTACAAGATCAAGAAGTACCGCCTGAATCCGGACGGCAGCTGAGCTCGTAGGGGCAGGATCTTCCGGCGCAGCCGGCGGCGGCGCTTTGAGCCGCGGCCGGCTGTCTGCTTATAGTGGGCAGTTCCCCCAACACCCCTCCCCCATGGACTCCATCCGCATCCGCGGCGCGCGCACGCACAACCTCAAGAACATCTCGCTCGAGTTGCCGCGCGACAAGCTCATCGTCATCACCGGCCTGTCCGGCTCGGGCAAGTCCTCGCTGGCCTTCGACACGCTGTACGCGGAGGGCCAGCGGCGCTACGTGGAGTCGCTGTCCGCCTACGCGCGGCAGTTCCTGTCGATGATGCAGAAGCCGGACGTCGACGTGATCGAGGGCCTGTCGCCGGCCATCTCGATCGAGCAGAAGTCCACCTCGCACAACCCGCGCTCGACGGTCGGCACCGTCACCGAGATCTACGATTACCTGCGCCTGCTCTACGCGCGGATCGGCGAGGCGCAGTGCCCCGGGTGCGGCGCGCCGCTCCGGCGGGAGACGCCCGAGCAGGTGGTGGACGGGCTCCTGAACCTGCCCGAGGGCCGGCGGTTCCTGCTCCTGGCGCCGCTCGTGGCGCG
>DASUDL010000062.1:0-20912 GCA_036275615.1 Solimonas sp. | reverse complement strand
GAAGTCGAGCGACTCGCGAATCGCGTCGACGATCTTGTGATAGTGCTCCGCGTTCGGCGAGTCCTTCGCGAACGAGACGTCCCAGTACTCCGGGTGATGGAGGTCGGCGAAGCCGCCGTCGACGAGCGCGCGGATGAAGTTGAGCGTCAGCGCGGCGCGCTCGTACGCGCGCAGCATCAGCGTGGGATCGGGGTTGCGATCCTCGGCGGTGAAGCCGTCGCGGTTCACCAGATCACCGCGGTAGGCGGGCAGGGTGACGCCGTCGCGCGTCTCGGTGTCGGCGGAGCGCGGCTTGGCGTACTGGCCGGCGAAACGGCCCACGCGCAGCACGCGCTTCTGCAGGCCATGCACCAGCACCAGCGACATCTGCAGCAGCACCTTCAGACGGTTGGTGATGATCTCGGGCCGGCAGTCGGCAAAGGATTCGGCGCAGTCGCCGCCCTGTAGCATGAAGATCTCGCCGGCCTGGGCGCGGGCGATCTGCGCCTTGAGCGCGTTGACCTCCCAGGAGGTCACCAGCGGCGGCAGCTGGCCGAGCTGGGACAGCGCGGCCTGGAGGGCCTGCGCATCGGGGTAATGTGGCTGCTGGGCAGCCGGTCGCGACTGCCAGGAGTCGGGGCGCCACTGCGGATCGAGAATCGGGCTCACGGGGCTCGCCGGCGAGGCGGCAGAAGTCATAATAGGGGCGCGCATTATAAGCCCCGCCCGCACCTCACCCATGACCGCCCTCCCCTTCAGCGAGCACACGCCGCTGATGCAGCAGTACCTGCGTATCAAGGCCCAGCATCCGGACACGCTGGTGCTGTTCCGCATGGGCGACTTCTACGAGCTGTTCTACGACGACGCGCGCAAGGCCGCGCGCCTGCTGAACATCACGCTCACCCAGCGCGGCGAGTCGGCCGGCCAGCCCGTGGTCATGGCCGGCATGCCGCACCACTCGGTGGAGCAGTACCTCGCACGCCTGATCAAGGCGGGCGAATCGGCGGTGATCGCCGAGCAGGTCGGCGAGGTCGGTGTCGACAAGGGCCCGGTGCGGCGCGAGGTCACGCGCATCGTCACGCCAGGCACCGCCACCGACGAGGCCCTGCTCGACGCGCGCCGGCAGACCCTGCTGGCCGCCGTCTGCCAGGTGCGCGAGCGCTACGGCCTGGCCTGGCTGGAGCTGTCGTCCGGGCGCTACTCGGTGCTGGAGACCGCGAGCGCCGCCGACCTGCAGGCCGAGCTGCACCGCCTTCGGCCGAGCGAGCTGCTGGCGGCGGACGGCCAGGCCCTCGATCTGGGCGGGCTGGAAGCGCGACCGCGCCCGGTCTGGCACTTCGATCCGGCCTCCGCCTACCGCCTGCTGGTCGAGCAGTTCCAGACCCAGGACCTGCGCGGCTACGGCGCGGAAGGTCTCGACGCGGCCATTGCCGCGGCCGGCGCCCTGCTGCAGTACGTACAGGACACGCAGCGCAGCCGGCTGCCGCATCTGACGGGACTGCGCGTGGAGCAGGCCGGCGAAGCCCTGATCCTGGACGCCGCCACGCGCCGCAACCTCGAGATTGATCGCACCCTGGGCGGCGCCACCGAGCACACCCTGCTGGCCGTTCTGGACAGCACGGTCACGCCCATGGGCGCGCGCGCCCTCGCCCGCTGGCTGACGCGTCCACTGCGCCAGCGCGCCCTGCTCGAGGCGCGCTACGACGCCATCGCCGCGCTGATCGAGGGCACGACCTACGAGACCCTGCGCGACGCCCTGCGCGGCATCCACGATCTGGAGCGCGTGCTGGCGCGCGTGGCCCTGCGCTCGGCGCGGCCGCGTGACCTGCTGGGCCTCGCGCTGAGCCTCGGCGCGCTGCCGCAGGTGCATGCGGCGCTGGCGGCGGCTGAAGCGCCCCTGCTGGGTGAGCTGCGGGGAGCCCTCGGCAACCACGAGGCGCTCGCGGCGCGCCTGCGCGGCGCCCTGTCAGACAGCCCGCCGCTGCTGGCACGCGACGGCGGGGTGTTCCGGACCGGCCACGACGAGACGCTCGACCACCTGCGGCGGCTGTCCGAGAACGCCGACGGCTTCCTGGTCGACCTGGAGCAGCGCGAACGGGCCCGCACCGGCATCGAATCGCTCAAGGTCGGCTACAACCGCGTGCACGGCTACTACATCGAGGTCGGCAAGACGCATGCGGCGAAGATTCCCGCCGACTACAGCCGTCGCCAGACCCTCACCAGCTACGAGCGCTACATCACCGACGAGCTGAAGAAGTTCGAGGACCAGGTGCTGTCGGCGCGCGACCGCGCCCTGGCCCGCGAGAAGGAGCTGTACGAGGCCCTGCTCGACGAGCTTGGCACCCTGCTGCGGCCGCTGCAGGCGGCGGCCCAGGCACTCGCCGAGCTGGACGTGCTGGCCTGCTACGCCGAGCGCGCGCAGGTGCTGCGCCTGGCCCGGCCCGAACTCGTCGCCGAGCCGGGCGTGAGCATCCGCGCCGGCCGCCATCCGGTGGTGGAGCAGACCCTGCGCGATCCCTTCGTGCCCAACGACCTGGAGCTCAATGGCGAGCGCCGCCTGCTGGTGATCACCGGCCCGAACATGGGCGGCAAGAGCACCTACATGCGCCAGACCGCGCTGATCGTGCTGCTGGCCCATGCCGGCTGCTACGTGCCCGCCGAGGCCGCACGCATCGGCCCGGTGGACCGCATCTTCACGCGCATCGGCGCCAACGACGACCTGGCCGCCGGTCAGTCGACCTTCATGGTGGAGATGAGCGAGACCGCGAACATCCTGCACAACGCGACGCGCGAGTCGCTGGTGCTGATGGACGAGATCGGCCGCGGCACCTCGACCTACGACGGCCTGTCGCTGGCGCGCGCGGTCGCCGAGCACCTGGCGACGACGGTCGGTGCCTACACGCTCTTTGCGACCCACTACTTCGAGCTCACGGCCCTGGCGGGCACCCTGCCGGGCATCGACAACGTGCATCTCGACGCCGCCGAGTACCACGCCGAGGGCGCCGAGCGCCTGGTGTTCCTGCATCACGTGAAGCCCGGCCCGGCCAATCGTTCCTACGGCCTGCAGGTCGCCGCACTCGCGGGGGTTCCGCCCGCGGTGATCAAGACCGCACGCCGCTACCTGCTGGAGCTGGAGGCCCGGCCCGCGCCCGCACCGGCCGCGACGCGCAACGCGCCGCCCCCTCAGCTGTCCCTGTTCGAAGCGCCACCCTCGCCGGCACTCCAGTTGCTGGACACGCTCGACCCGGACGCGCTCTCGCCACGCGAAGCCCTCGACGCGCTCTACCGGCTCAAGCAGGCGCGCAAGCCCGGCGGCTGACCCTGGCGTCCGGGCCCGCCGCTAGGCCTCGCGCCACTCGCGTTCGATCGCATCCATACCCTCCTGCAGGCCGATGCGTGGCTGGTAGCCAAGCACGCGCTGGGCCTTCGCGATCGAGTAGCGGCCGCGCCGGAGCAGGAAATCGAGGCCCGCGGCACTGGCCGGCGGCTTGCGGCCGAGCAGCCGGTACAGTCCCGCCATCGCCCCGACCAGCGGTCGCAGCAGCCAGGCCGGCAGGCTCATGAGGCGCGGCCGTCCGGCGATGCGCGCATGCCAGGCATAGAAGGTATGACAGGGCGTCGCGACCCCGTCGCTGATCGTGTAGGCCTCGCCGGTCGCCGTCGTCTGCAGCGCCAGGAACACGCCGTCGAGCAGGTTGTCGACGTGCACGTGGTTGATCAGGCCCCGGCCACCGTCGGGCAGCAGGAACAGGCCGCGGCGGATCAGCTCGATCGGACGTCGCACCCAGGGCTGGCTGCCGGCGCCGTAGACATCGCCCGGGCGGATCACGACCACCTCGAGCGCACCCGGCACGTGGGCGTCCAGGGCCACGCGCTCGCTGCGCAGCTTGGTCTCGTTGTAGATGTTGCCGTCATCGCGGCAAGGGCCGGACTCGTCCACGCCATCGGGGTAGTGGAAGCCATAGACCATCACCGAGGACAGGTGCACGAGTCGGCGCACACCCTGGGCAGCCGCCGCAGCGCAGACGCTGCGCGTACCCTCGACGTTCACGCGCTCGTAGAGCGCCCGGTCTCCGTCCTCCTCGACGATTGCCGCGGTATGGAACACCGCATCGGCGCCGGCAAAGCAGCGCGCCAGCAAGGCGGCGTCGTTGATGTCGCCCACCTGCACCTCGGCTCCCACGGCCCGCGCGCGCTCGGCCGCCGCTGCGGACACATCGAGGCCGCGCACGGTCCAGCCCAGGGCACGGGCGCGTTCGGCCATGCGCAGGCCGATGAAGCCGCCGATGCCGGTGATTGCGAGCGTGCTCATGCCGCTGCACCCGGCGCGCCCCGCAGCGCCCGCCCGCCGAGGAGCAGGGCGCGCAGCAGCTCGCTGATCACCTCGACCAGCTGCGCGGTGCCCGGCGGGTGCTCGGTGGTCAGCCACTCGGCCAGCAGCTCGTTGATACCGCCAACCAGGGCCACGCTGATCAGGTGGTAGTCGCGCACCGGGACCAGGCCCTGACGGGCGAGCTCGCCGGCATAGGCCTCGAGCACGCGCGCAAAGTCGTGGATCACCTCGCGGCGGCGACGCTCCATGCCGGCGCTGACCCCGACCGCCTCGAGCACGCCGATGCGCGCCCGGCGCGGATCGCCGACATAGGACTCCACCAGGGCGCGGATCGCCTGCTCGATGCGCTGTTCGGGGGTCAGGCCCGGGGTCTGCAGGGCGCGGAGTACCGCATCGCGCAGCTCGCTGACGATCCGCTCGTAGAGGGCCGAGAGCAGGGCCTCGCGACTCTCGAACTGCTCGTAGAAGTGACGGGTGGTGACCCGGGCCTGCGCACAGAGCAGCTCGATCGGTGTGTGGGCGTAGCCACGCGTGGCATACAGGTCCATGCCGGCGGCGAGCAGGCGGTCGCGGCGCTCGGCCATCAGTTCGGCGCCACTGCGGCCGCCATAGCCGCGCCGCGGCGCCCGCTCCGCCGCTGCGGCCGTCGCCTCGGGGCTGCGGCGTCGCGGGGCCTGCGCCCGGCTGGCCGTGGCGGCGGCAGGAGAAGGGGTCTTCGATCGCGTCCGGGACCGGGTCGTGGGGCTTGCCGTTTTCATTCCGACAAGATAACTTTCCTGAAACACTTTAGCCACTCCGGCCCCGCCCGGAGCCCCGCGAGGAGCCGCACCGATGAGCATCATCCGCCCCATCCGCCACTTCGAGGGCACGCGCCAGGCCGCGCGTCCGCTGGACCGCGTCGAGAACGTGCGTGCTGCCGGCGAGGCCTTCCGCCGCGAGATGCTGCGCGGCCAGCCAGTGCCCTACTACCGCTCCATGGAGCTGGTGCGCGTGCCCTACCCGGCCAAGTTCGGCTACCTGAACAGCTTCGGCTGGCTGCCGCCGCTGATGCACCTCTGCAACCGCCTGTTCGTCGTGCAGTTCAACAGCAGCGAGGGCCTCAAGACCCTGCTGGTGAGTCCCTCCGACTGGGAATACCAGCGCGCCACGCCGTTCTTCGCTCGGCTTGATGCCTCGATGGGCCCCTTTGCCGGCCTGGGCGAGGCCCTGGTGTTCCGCAAGCAGGGCACCGTGCTCGGCCGCCTCGCGGAGATCGGCCTCAAGCCCGAGGACATCGATTACCTCACCTACGACCACCTGCACACCCAGAACGTGACGCGCTGGCTCGGCGCGAACGGCACCGCGGCGCTCTTCCCCAATGCCAAGCTGCTGGTGATGCGCGAGGAATGGGAATCGGCCAAGTCGCTCATCCCCTGGCAGAACCAGTGGTACTGCCCCGGCGGCATCGACGGCGTGCCCGAGGACCGCGTGATCCTGCTCGACCACGACGTCATGCTCGGCGAGGGCGTCGCGCTGATCCGCACCAAGGGCCACACTGAGGGCAACCACTCCATCGTCGTGCATACGCCGGAGGGCCTGAAGGTGACCAGCGAGAACGGTGTCAGCCTCGACGCCTATGCACCGCTGCATTCGAAGGTGCCCGGCCTCGCCGAGTTCGCGCGTGCCACGAAGGCCGAGGTGGTGCTCAACGGCAATACCCTGGAATACGGCATCGACCAGTACATCTCCATGGTCCAGGAGAAGGCGATCGCCGGCCCGCATCCGCGCGACGAGCGCCTGCCGAACCTGGCGCCCTCGTCGGAATCCGCCGGCTTCTGGCTGTTCCCGCGCACCGCGCCGACCTTCACCGTCGGCGACCTGCACTTCGGCACCCTGCAGCACCCGGCCGCCCTGCGGCGCGCCGCATGAAGACCCATCTGCTGACCGGCTGCGGCAGCGGCATCGGCCGCCACGTGGCGCGCGAACTGGTGCGCCGCGGCCAGCGCGTCTGGGCCACCGACATCGACGAGGCCGGCCTGGCTGCGCTGGCGGCCGAGCTCGGGCAGCCCGACACCCTGCTGCGTACCGCGCGCCTGGATGTGCGCGATCCCGCCGGCTGGGAGACGCAGATCACGAACCTGGTCCGCGACTGGGGCCGCCTGGATGTCGCGATGAACATCGCCGGCTACCTCAAGCCCGGCTACGTGGAGCAGGAAACCGCCGACGAGGTGCACCGCCACTTCGACATCAACACTAAGGGCGTGATCTTCGGCACCCAGGCCGCGGCACGGCAGATGCTCAAGCAGGGCAGCGGCCACATCATCAACATCGCCTCGCTGGCCGGCATCACGCCGGTGCCGGGCCTGAACCTCTACAGCGCGAGCAAGTTCGCGGTGCGCGGCTACAGCCTGTCCGCGGCGATGGACCTCGGCCCGCGCGGCGTCAAGGTCACCGTGGTCTGTCCCGACGCCGTGCAGACGCCGATGCTCGACCTGCAGGTGGACTACGAGCAGGCCGCGCTGACCTTTTCCGGCCCGCGCGCCCTGAGCACCGAGGACGTCACGCGGGCGATCCTCGACCGCGCGCTGGTCAAGGCGCCCATGGAGATCATGCTGCCCCTGTCGCGCGGCTGGACCGCGAAGCTCGCCAGCGCCCTGCCCGGCCTGAGCGGCGGCCTGCTGCAGCTGTTGCGCCGCAAGGGGCGCGAGGTCCAGGCCCGGCGGCGGCAGCACTAGCGTCGATCGCCCGCGCCACGGCCAGCCTCCGCTCCTGAGTCAATCGGCCGGCGCCGCTATTCGCACCAGCGATTTCGGCCCTGGCGCTTGGCCTCGTAGAGGCGATGGTCGGCGGCGGCGACCAGTTCCCAGACGTCCTGCGCCTCCGCGGGCGTGCGCTGGACCAGGCCGACGCTCACCGTCACGTGGGGCGCCACCAGCGAGCCGGGGTTGGCGATGCGCAGGCCGCGCACCTCCTCCACCAGCTGGCGCGCCACCTGGCGTGCGCCCTCCAGGCTGCAGCCGTAGAGCAGCAGCACGAACTCCTCGCCGCCGATGCGGGCGCACAGGTCGAGCGGGCGCAGCGCAAAGCGGGTCGACAACAACTGGCCGACCCGCTGCAGGCAGGCGTCTCCGGCCGCATGGCCCAGGCTGTCGTTCAGCAGCTTGAAGTGATCAAGGTCGAACAGCAGCACCGCGACCGGTTCGCGCTCGCGCAATGCCTGACGCAGTACGCGCGGCGCATCGCGGTCGAACCAGGCGCGGTTGGGCAGGCGCGTCAGCAGGTCGCGCATGCCGGAGAGCTCGGCCAGCTGGCCGGCCAGCCAGGCCCGCCGCGAGGTCAGGTCGAGGTTGATCTCGGTGACACTGGCAAAACTGACCGCGACCAGCGCCGTGATCGTCGACCACCAGAAGCGCGTGGTCAGACCTTCGAGCTGGTATTCCATGCCGAGCATCAGTGGCGTCGCCAGGGCGATGCCGGTCAGGGTCTGCCAGCTGCGCAAGCCCGAGAGCATGGCGACAATGATCATGCAGATCGCCACCAGCTCGAAGGGGATGCCGAATCCGAGCGGCGTGCCCGCTACCCGGAGCATCACCAGCACCACGATCACGCCCAGCGAGGCGCCCGCGGTATAGGCCGTCACGAGCGTGGAGTGCGGGTAGCGCAGGTTGAGGAACAAGCCCAGTGCGCTCATCGGAATCAGCAGCAGCAACTCCATCGTCCGGTAGAGCGGCACCAGGAGTTCCGGTGTCTCGAGCAGGGTGCGGCCGTACAGCGGAGCCAGGCCGAACGCCGCCAGGGCGATCGCGAACATGCGCATGCGCCGACGGGCGCGGCGCGGCCGCGACTGGTCGTTGTAGGCCTGCTCCAGGCCGGGATTGCCGAAGCCCCAGGGGCGCCAGGATCGACGCAGCTCGGCCTGCAGCACGTCGAACAAGGCCATCCCCGACGGAAGCTCCGTCGAGGGGGCCGCGGTGGCAGGGGCGCGTTCGGACACGGGCTCGTCGTTCGGGAAGCGGTCGGTCAGCTTGCCGCCCGTCGCCCGCCGCCGGCAAGCGACGTCAGCGCCGGCGGACGGTCCGGCACGAGCAGCGGTGCGTGGCCCCCGGGTGCCCGCCTTCGGCACAATGGCATCACTGCCCTGGGCAGGCGGGACTTCATCGATCCCACCCTGCCCGTGACCCGGATCATGACGCCATGGACGACACCAGCCTGCTGCGCGCCTGCCTGGCCAGCCTCGGCATCGGCCTGCTGATCGGCGTCGACCGCGAACGCGCCGGCAGCGGCCATGCCGGCCTGCGCACCTTCGCCCTGGTGGCACTCGCCGGCACGGCCACTGCCTGGCTGGCGCAGAAGGGCGGCCTGGGCTGGCTGCCGCCCGCCGTGACACTGGCCCTGGCGGCCCTGTGGCTGGGCGCCGGCATGCGCGCCACCGAGCCCGGACAGGACCCCGGCACCACGACCGGCGTCGCCTTGCTGCTCTGCCTGCTGCTGGGCCTGATGGCCGGCTACGGGGCGATCTATCCGGCGGTGGCCCTGGCCATCACCATCACCCTGCTGCTGCACCTCAAGACCGAGCTGCACGGCCTCAGCCGGCGGCTCTCGCCCGCAGAGCTGCTGTCCTTCCTGCAGTTCGCGGTGCTGGCCTTCGTGCTGCTGCCCCTGCTGCCGGATCGCGGCATGGGCCCCTACGAGGCGCTGAACCCCTACCGCATCGGCCTGCTGGTGGTGCTGATCTCCGGCCTGAGCCTGGGCGGCTACGCCACCCTCAAGCTGATGGACGACCACCGTGCGCTGCCGCTGATGGGCCTGCTTGGCGGCTTGGTGTCCAGCACGGCGACCACGCTGGCCTTTGCGCGCCACCAGCGGGCCGGCAGCGTCTCGGCGACGGGCGCTGCCTTGGTGATCCTGCTGGCCAATCTCACGGTGCTGCTGCGCCTCGCCCTGCTCGCGGCGGCAACCGCACCCCACCTGCTGTCCACCCTGCTGCCGGTCCTGGGCGGTGGCCTGCTGCTGGGCGTGGTGCTGCCCCTGCGCACCTGGCGCGACCTGCCGCGCTCGGACGAGTCGCTGGAATTCGACGTGAAGAATCCGGCCGAGATCGGCAGCGCCCTGGGCTTCGCGCTGCTGTTCGCCGTGGTGCTGGTGCTGACGGCCTGGGTCAACGACGTCGCCGGCACGGCGGGTCTGTATGGCCTGGCGCTGCTCTCGGGCCTGACCGACGTCGACGCCATCAGCCTGTCGGCCCTGAGGCTGTTTCGCGACGAGTCCATTGCCGCGACCACCGCCTGCCTGGCGATCGTGCTGGCGTACGGCGCCAACCTGGTCTTCAAGCTTGGCGCCAGCGCCGTACTGGGCGGCCGCGAGCTGGCGCGCCGGTTGGCCGCCGGCTTCGGGCTGGTGCTGGCCGGGCTCCTCGCCGGGCTCTGGCTGGCCTAGGCCGAGGCGCCGCCAGCGGGTTGTAGCGCCGTGACGATGCGGATCTCCGACTGCAGCGTGCGGTGCACCGGGCAGCGCTCGGCGATCTGCAGCAGGCGCTGCCGCTGCGACTCGTCGAGCGGGCCGACCAGCTCGATGCGGCGCTCGATCTCGTCGACCTTGCCCTCGCGCGTGGCGCACTCGGCGCAGTCCTGCGCGTGGATGCGCCGATGGCGCAGGTGTACCTGCACGCGCTCGAGCGGCAGCTGCTTCATCTCGGCGTACATCCTCAGGGTCATGCTGGTACAGGCACCCAGCGCGGCCAGCAGGTAATCGTAGGGATTGGGGCCCTGGTCACCGCCACCGGCCGAGGTCGGCTCGTCCGCCAGGGCCAGGTGCCGGCCCATGCGCAGGTGCTGCGCGAGGCGGCCAAGGCCGGCGTCGGTAACGCAGACCTCGCCGGCAGGCAGTTCAGGAGGCGGCGGCAGGCGGGGTTCGGCGGTCATCCGTGAGTTCCGGTCAGGGCGGGCTTGGCCCGCGGGAGATCCAGCGACAGCGGTGTACCGAAGGCATAGGCGTCCATGCCCAGGACGCCGTCGGCGACCTGGTCATGCAGGAGCTGCGCGGGGGCCGGCCGACCCGCCGCGCCGAGCGCCACGTACAGCGGCAGCAGGTGCTCGTCGGTGGGATGGGCGCGGGCCGCAAACGGCGCCTGGGACCGGTAATCGGTGAGCGCCTCCACGTCGCCGGCCGCGAGGCGCGCCGCCATCCAGGCGCGGAAATCGCGGACATGCGCCGGCTCACCAGCGCGATACTGGCCCTCGAAGTATTCGCGCAGGTTGTGCACGAATCCGCCGGAACCCAGGATCAGCACGCCCCGGTCGCGCAGCGGCGCCAGGGCCTGCCCCAGACGATAGTGATGGGCGGCGCCCAGGCGGGGCTGCAGGGACAGGGGCGCCACCGGCACGTCTGCGTCCGGGAACAGGTGGCGCAGCACGACCCAGACGCCATGGTCGAGACCACGGCCCGGGTCCAGCGCCGCCGGCAGGCCGGCCGCCTGCAGCAGTTCCGCGGCCTCGCGGGCCAACCCGGGGTCGCCAGCCACGGGGTAGCGGACCTGGTACAGGGCCTCCGGGAAACCACCAAAGTCGTGGATCGTCTCGGGCCGGGCGGCGGCGCCCAGGGCCGGGGCAGCAGTCAGCCAGTGGGCGGAGGCCACCAGCACCGCCCGGGGGCGCGGCAGGGCCCGGCCGATACGGTCCCAGGCGGCGGTCGCGGCGTCGTCCTCGACCGCGAGCATCGGCGAGCCGTGCGACAGGAACAGGGTGGGCAGGGTCAGGGTTTCCATGACGACACGGTAAGCGCCATGCCCGTGACATCCAAGCGGGGGATTCTGAACCCGCGCTTCAGCCGCCCTGAACCGCTTGATTCCCCTTGAGAATGGCAGGGTGCCCCCGTACAATGCCGCCCCTTGATCCCCGCCCCACCCTGCCGCAAGGCTGTGTGCGAGCGGGTTTTTGGGCTGCTTGGGGCCCGACACTGGAGACGTAGCATCGCTTTCGAACGTGAGGACCGGCGCAATCACCAGATCAATGCGCCGCGGGTGCGTGTAATCGGTGACGGTGGCGAGCAGATCGGCATCATGCTCACGCGTGACGCGATCGCCAAGGCAGAAGAAGCCGGGCTGGACCTCGTGGAGGTCTCCCCGAATGCCGAGCCCCCGGTCTGCAAGATCATGGATTACGGCAAGTACCTTTATCAGAAGGACAAGGCCGCGCACGCTGCGAAGAAGAAGCAGAAGCAGATCCAGGTCAAGGAGATCAAGTTCCGTCCCACCACGGAGGAAGGCGATTACCAGACGAAGTTCCGGCAGATCACCGGCTTCCTGGAGGAAGGCGACAAGGCCAAGATCGTGGTCCGCTTCCGCGGCCGCGAGATGGCGCATCAGGAACTGGGCATGGAGATCATGACCCGCCTGAAGGCCGAGCTGGATGCGATCGCGGTGGTCGAGCAGCACCCGAAGATGGAAGGCCGCCAGTCCGTGATGGTCCTGGCCGCCAAGAAGAAGTAAGCGGCACCGGTTTTTGTACCCCGGCCCCTGGGCCGGACAAGAAGGAAGTCCTTCCCTTCGGGGAAGGCCCGGCCAGCGCCCTCGGCAGGGTTGCGACACCGGCACTATCGACCTGTGAAGGAGTACCTCATGCCGAAGTTGAAAACCGTGAAGAGCGCAGCGAAGCGCTTTGCCAAGACTGGCAAAGGCGGCTTCAAGCGTGGCCATTCGCACAAGCGCCACATCCTGACCAAGAAGGCTGGCAAGCGCATCCGTCAGCTCCGCGGCGAGGCGCCGGTGCATGCGTCCGACGTCCGCGAAGTCAAGCAGATGCTTCCCTACGCTTAATTACGGACCAGGAGAATCTAGATGGCACGCGTCAAACGTGGTGTTACCGCCCGCGCCAAGCACAAGAAGGTCCTGAAGAAGGCCAAGGGCTATTACGGCGCCAAATCGCGCCAGTTCCGCTCCGCCAAGGAGCAGGTGATCAAGTCGGGCCAGTACGCCTTCCGCGACCGTCGCGTGAAGAAGCGTGAATTCCGCGCCCTGTGGATCATCCGCATCGGTGCCGGCGCCAAGGAACTCGGCCTGTCCTACAGCCGATTTATCAGCGGGCTCGCCAAGGCTGGCGTCGCCCTGGATCGCAAGGTCCTCGCGGACCTCGCGATGAACGACAAGGCGGCGTTTGCAGCCCTGGTGGCCCAGGCGAAAGCCCAGCTCGCCTAAGCGCGCACCGCTGTCGTTTTGCAGTACCCAGGGGAGCGGCGCATCGCCGTTCCCCTTTTTTGTTTCCTCGCCCGACGGACCTGACCGACGCATGAGCGACCCCCTCGAAGACCTGCTGCACAAGGCCCGCGGCGATATCGCCGCTGCCGCCGACCCCCGCGCGCTGGAGACCCTGCGCGTCGATCTGCTCGGCAAGAAAGGGCGCGTCACCGAGCTGCTCAAGCAGCTGGGCGGCATGGCGCCGGACGAGCGCAAGGCCTACGGCGAGCGCGTCAACCGGGTGAAGGAAGCGGTGAACGACGAGCTCGTCACCCGCGGTCGCGTGCTGGCCCAGGCCGAGATGGATGCGCGCCTGGCCGCGGAGCGCATCGACGTCAGCCTGCCCGGCCGCGGCGAGGGCACCGGCGGCCTGCACCCGATCACGCGCACCATCCAGCGCATCAGCCAGCTGTTCGGCGAGCTGGGTTTCGAGACGGTCGAGGGCCCGGAGATCGAGGACGATTTCCACAACTTCGCGGCGCTGAACATCCCCGAGGCGCATCCGGCACGCGCCATGGCGGACACCTTCTACCTGCTCAACGGCGCACGCCTGCTGCGCACGCATACCAGCCCGGTCCAGATCCGGACGATGAAGCAGCGGCAGCCGCCGATCCGCATCATCTGCCCGGGGCGCGTCTACCGCGTCGACTCCGATCGCACGCACAGCCCGATGTTCCACCAGATCGAGGGCCTGTACGTCGCCGAGAAGGTGGCCTTCACCGACCTCAAGTACGACCTGCAGACCTTCCTGTCGCGCTTCTTCGAGCGCGAGGTGGAAAGCCTGTTCCGGCCGTCGTACTTCCCCTTCGTGGAGCCGGGCGCCGATGTCCACATCAAGTGGGCGCAGCCCGGTGGCGGCTCGCGCTGGCTGGAGGTGCTGGGCTGCGGCATCGTCCACCCCAAGGTGTTCGAGGCCGTGGGCATCGATCCGGAGCGCTACACCGGCTATGCCTTCGGCATGGGCGTGGAACGCATGGCCATGCTGCGCTACGGCGTGGATGACCTGCGCCTGTTCTTCAACAATGACGTCCGCTTCCTGGAGCAGTTCAAGTGAAGCTCAGCGAAAACTGGCTGCGCGAGTGGGTGAACCCTGCAGCCACGATCGATGAAATCGCCACCCGCCTGGTGATGGGCGGCCTCGAGCTCGAGGTCGAACCGGCCGTGTCGGAACCGGCCACCGGCGTGGTCGTGGCCCGCATCCTCAAGGCCGAGAAGCACCCACAGGCCGACCGCCTGCAGGTCTGCGAGGTCGATGCTGGCGACGGTCGCCTCCTGCAGATCGTCTGCGGGGCTCCCAACGCGCGTGCCGGCATCCTGGTGCCCTGCGCCCTGGTCGGCGCGAAGCTGCCGGGCGGCCTGGAGATCACGCAGGCCAAGCTCCGCGGTGTCGACTCCTACGGGATGCTGTGCTCGGCCAAGGAACTGGCGCTGTCCGAGAAGTCCGAGGGCCTGCTGGAACTCGATCCCGAGGCCCGGCCCGGCGCGCCGATCGAGCAGTACTTCGACCTGAAGGACAACATCCTCAACCTCGAGATCACCCCCAACCGCGGCGACTGCCTGTCGGTGCTGGGCCTGGCGCGCGATGTCTCCGCCCTGTTCGGGGTGAACATGAAGCGCCCGAACATCTCGCAGACCGTGGTCGTGGGCCACCAGCAGCTGCGCGTGGAGATCGAGGACCTCAACGACTGCCCGACCTATGCCGGGCGCGTGATCTCCAAGCTCAACCCCAAGGCCCGCACGCCGGACTGGATGCGCGAGCGCCTGCGCCGCTCGGGCCAGCGCAGCGTGCACCCGGTGGTCGACATCACCAACTACGTGCTGCTCGAGCTGGGCCAGCCCCTGCATGCCTTTGACGCCGACAAGCTGCAGGGCCCGGTGCGCGTGCGTCGTGCCCGCGACGGCGAGAGCGTGAAGCTCCTCAATGACCAGGCGCTCGAGTGCCGCCATCGCGAGCTGCTGATTGCCGACGACAGTGGCGCCATCGCCCTGGCCGGCGTCATGGGCGGCCTCGATTCCAGCGTCACCTCGGCCACCACCCGGATCTTCTTCGAGTCCGCCTGCTTCGCACCGGCGGCCGTTGCGGGCACGGGCCGCCGCCACAAGCTGTTCTCTGACGCCAGCTACCGTTTCGAGCGCGGCGTGGACCCGGGCCTGCAGCGCATGGCCCTGGAGCGTGCCACGCAGCTGGTGCTGCAGATCTGCGGCGGCGAGGTCCATCCGATCACCCAGGTCGGCCGCACCACGCCGGAGCCGGTCAGCGTGCGCCTGCGCCATGCCCGTCTGAACCAGATCCTGGGCCACGAGATCGCGGCCAAGGAGATCGAGGCCCTGCTCGCGCGCCTGGGCATCACCACCCGCGCCGAGGCCGGTGGCGCCTGGAGCGCCAAGGTCCCGAGTCACCGCTACGACCTGCGCATCGAGGCCGACCTGATCGAGGAAGTCGCCCGTCTCTACGGCTACGACCGCATCCCGGGCCGGCCCTACGCCGCCTCGCTGGCACCCTCGCGCCCGCAGGAGAGCCAGCGCAGCCTGGCGCGGATCAAGGACAGCCTGGTCGCCCGCGGCTGGCAGGAGGCGGTGACCCTGGCCTTCGTCGAACCGCGCGTGCAGGCCGTGCTCGACCCCGCCGCGGCGGGCATTCCGCTCGACAATCCCATCGCCGATACCCTCGCGGTGATGCGCACCACGCTCTGGGCCGGCCTGATCCCGGCGTGGCTCTACAACCGCCAGCGCCAGGTGAACCGCCTGCGCCTGTTCGAGTCCGGCGTGTGCTTCGAGCTCGTGGACGGCAGCGTGCGCGAGACCTCGCGCATCGCCGGCCTGGCAATCGGCACCGCCCTGCCGGAGCAGTGGGGCAGCGTCGCCCGCCCGGTCGACTTCCACGACCTCAAGGCCGACGTCGTGGCCCTGCTGGGCGTCGCCGCCGAGGAGTATCGCTTCGAGGCGGCCGTGCACCCTGCGCTGCACCCCGGCCGCAGCGCCCGGATCAGCCGCGACGGCCGCTTCGTGGGCTGGATCGGCCAGCTGCACCCGCAGGCGGTACAGGCGCTGGACCTGCCGGATGCACCGCTGCTGTTCGAGCTCGACTGGGCCGCCATCCGCGACGTGCCAGTGCCCCGCGCCGAGGCCCTGTCCGAGTTCCCGTCGTCGCGTCGCGACCTGGCCGTGGTCGTCGCCGAGTCGGTCGGCGCCCAGCAACTCCTGGACTGTGCCCGCCGCGCGGGTGGCAATTTGTTGAATCAAGTTCTGGTGTTCGACATCTACCGCGGTCCGGGCTTAGGTGAAGCCTGCAAAAGCGTGGCTTTGGGCTTGATTTTCAATGACTATTCGCGCACCCTAACCCTTGAAGAAATCGACGCCGCCACGGCAGTGATCAGCCAGGCTCTAGGGAAAGAGCTGGGTGCGACGATTCGGCAATAAGCACTGGGGATTTGAGGACTAGGGCGGCTATGGCGTTGACCAAGGCTGAACTGGCTGAAGCGCTGTTCGAGGAGCTGGGCCTCAACAAGCGTGAAGCCAAGGAGTTCGTGGACCTCTTCTTCGAGGAGATCCGCGGCCGCCTGGAGTCCGGTGAGGAAGTGAAGCTCTCGGGCTTCGGCAACTTCGAACTCCGCTCCAAGAACCAGCGTCCCGGCCGCAATCCCAAAACCGGCGAGGAGATCCCCATCTCCGCCCGCCGCGTGGTCACGTTCCGGCCGGGCCAGAAGCTGCGCCTGAGGGTGGAGGCCGATGCGACCCGCCGATAACAAGCTCGCGGCGCTCCCGGATATCCCGCGCAAGCGGTACTTCGCCATCGGCGAGGTCAGCGAGCTGTGCGACGTCAAGCCGCACGTGCTGCGCTACTGGGAGCAGGAATTCCCGCAGCTCAAGCCGGTGAAGCGCCGTGGCAACCGGCGCTACTACCAGCAGGACGACGTGCAGATGGTGCGGAAGATCCGCAGCCTGCTGTACGAACAGGGCTTCACCATCGGTGGCGCCCGCCAGCGTCTCAAGGAAATCGCCCGCATCACCCCGGCCAACGACGCCGCCCGCCCCACCGTGGCCGCCGTCGGCACGCCGAAACTCCCGCGCACCGGCCCGCGCCGCGCGCAGGAGATCAAGAAGCTGCGCGACGACCTTGAGTCGCTGCTGCAACTGTTCCCGGAATAGGCCCCCGCGCCTTCCGGCGCGCTTCAAACAGGGCCGGTCATCCGCTACACTGCGCGCCCCTTTAGCAGTTCTCTCCCGTGTCGGGGCGTAGCGCAGCCTGGTAGCGCACTTCCTTGGGGTGGAAGTGGTCGGAGGTTCAAATCCTCTCGCCCCGACCAATCAACTCCTTCTCACTTCCGATCCTTCGGCGACGCGCCGAGGGTCGGAAGTGTTTCGCCTGCGGCAGACCCTGCGCTGACGCTTCCAGCGGATGGCGTCAGCTCCGCATCAGCCCCAACAGGAATTCCGGCATCCAGCGCACTCCGGCCTGGCGACGCGCATCGACAGTCTCCGGCAGCAACCGCACGTTCATGGCCGAAGGACGCTTGCGCAGGTCGGCAGGCAGGCTGGCGACGGGGATACGGACTGTCAGGTATTTGCGGTCAGCGGTGAGCTGGACGGCGAAAGGCAGGGTGTCGGCGAGCATGGAATTCTCCGGTTGCGGAACCACGACCCCATGCTGCCGGTGTGGGGGCTCAAAAGCTGAGCCCGCTCCCGCTCAGGCGCGATAGCGCGCCGCTGCCTGCTCCAGGCGCTGGGCCACGGCCAGGCGCAGGTTCAACGGGCCCAGCACCTCCACGTCGGGTCCGTAGCGCAGCACGTCGAGAATCAGCTCCTCGTCGCGGTGGTAGGGCACCGACAGCTCGTAGCTGCCATCGGCCAGCCATACCGCCTGCTGCTGCGGATGCCACTGCTCCGCCGAAACCCAGCGTGCCCGCTCCGGCGAGAAGCGCAGGATCGCCGTGGCCGTGGGCACGCCGGAGAAGATGCCGTAGGAGCCGCCGAGCTGGTTGTTGAGTTCGCTCTCGTCGACGTCCTGGGCCGCCGCCTCGCGTGCCTCGGCACGACGCACGCAATCGACGGCGAAGGTGCGCAGCCCCGCCGACCGGTGGCACCAGGCATCGAGGTACCAGTTGTCGCGATAGTGGGTCAGGCGCTGCGGCGAGATCTCGCGCTCGGTGACCTGATTGCTGCCGCGCGCCTCGTACTCGATCTGCAGGCGCTGACGCTGCAGCACTGCCGCCGCCAGCGTCGCGAAGTGCGGCCCCGGCGCCCGCGCGGCCGCCCGCAGCAGGCGGATGCGGCCGGCATTGCCCACCTTCAGTCCCTGCGAGCTCAGGATCTGGTCGAGGCGGCTGCGCAGGGGCCCCAGGGCGTCGTCGAGCAGGCCAGGCTGAAAGCTCGCCAGCAGCTGCTGCAGGCTCAGCAGGCTCTGCAGCTCCTCCGGGCTGAACCAGAAGCCGGGCAACTCGTAGGCACTGTCGCTGTAGTGGTAGCCGCGCGGATCGCGCGAGGTTTCCAGCGGAGCGCCCAGCACGTCGCGCAGGTAGGCCAGCACCCGCTTGGTGGTGGCCCGCGAGCACTCCAGCTCCTCCATGACCCGCTCGAAGGGCACCGGATAGCGCTGGCGCTTGAGCAGGCGATGCAGGCGGTAGACGTGCTCGAAGGATTTCATGCCGCTAGGCTAACGCACCCTCAAGCCCCGGACGAAGCCCATGCCCACCATCAACCCCGAGTACGTCTCCCGCCTCAAGCGCAGCGTCGAGACGGCCGCCTACCCCAGCCTGCTGGGCTTCCGCATGAGCGAGATCTCCGACGACCACTGCCTGATCGAGCTGACGATCGAGGCCCGCCACTTCCAGCCCTTCGGCATCGTCCATGGCGGCGTGCTCGCCACCCTGATCGACACCGCCACCTTCTGGGCCGGCTTCCAGCGTCTGCCCGAGGACACCGGGCTGGTGAACGTGGACCTGAAGCTCAATTACCTCAAGGCCGTGACCGGCGGCCACCTCGTGGCCGAGGGCCGCTGTCTGCGTGCGGGCCGGCAGGTGAGCTACACGGAAGCCAGCGTGCGCGACGCCCGCGGCGACCTTGTCGCCCATGGCACCTCGACCCTCATGGCGCTTCCGGGCAAGGGCCTGCAGCTGGGCGTGCCGAAGTTCCTGCCCTGAACCGGGCGGCCGTCCCCTGCAAACAGATCAGGAGCGGCGCGCCGGACCTGCGCTATAAGCCTGTCGTCATCGACACCCGAGGAAGCAACAGCCCCATGACTCCAGCACACATCATCGACGGCATCGACTACGGCCCCCTGGCCGGGCTGATCGGCCTCTGGAAGGGCGACAAGGGCGTGGACCGCGCCCCGGAACCGCAGGGCGAGGAGCGCAACCTCTACTACGAGACCCTTCTGTTCGAAGCCTGTGGCGATGTCGACAACGCCCAGGAGCAGGTCCTGGCCGTGGTGCGCTATCACCAGGTGGTCAGCCGCAAGTCCAACGACAAGGTCTTCCACAACGAGAGCGGCTACTGGAGCTGGGATGCGAAAAGCGGCCTGCTGATGCAGTCGCTGACCATCCCGCGCGGCTTCGCACTGCTGGCCGGCGGCCGCTTCGAGGCGCGCACCGACTACAGCGGCGAGATCGTGCTGGACGTGCGCGCCGGCGAGAACGACCCCGCGTGGGGCATCACGCAGTCGCCGTTCCTGCGCGAGAAGGCCCGCACCACGGCGTTCACCCACAAGATCGTGCTCAATGGCGACAGCCTGAGCTATTCCGAGTCGACGATGCTGGCCATCTACGGCCGCGAGTACAACCACACCGACGTCAACCGCCTGACGCGCGCCTAGCGCTGGTCGACGCCATACCCGCCACAACGAACAAGGCCCCGTTTCCGGGGCCTTGCTCTTTGCAGCAGTACCGCAGGGAAGCGGGCTTCTTAGAAGTCGCCCATGCCACCCATGCCGCCCATGCCGCCCATGCCGCCGCCGGCCGGCATCGCCGGTTCGGCCTTCTGCGGCAGCTCGGCGATCATGGCTTCGGTGGTCAGCAGCAGGCCGGCAACCGAGGCAGCGTTCTGGAGGGCCAGACGCGTAACCTTGGCCGGGTCGATGATGCCCATGTCGATCATGTCGCCGTACTGGCCGTTGCCGGCGTTGTAGCCGTAGGCACCCTTGCCCTGCGCGACCTGGTTCAGGATCACGGACGGTTCCTCGCCCGCGTTCTTGACGATCTGGCGCAGCGGCTCCTGGATGGCGCGCTTCAGGATGTTGATGCCGACCGTCTGGTCGTCATTCGAACCCTTGAGCTTGTCGAGCACCTTGGCGGCGCGCACCAGCATCACGCCACCACCGGCGACGATGCCTTCCTCGACGGCCGCACGGGTCGCGTGCAGGGCGTCTTCGACGCGGGCCTTCTTTTCCTTCATCTCGACTTCGGTCGCAGCACCGACCTTGATCACGGCCACGCCGCCGGAGAGCTTGGCGAGGCGCTCCTGCAGCTTCTCCTTGTCGTAGTCGCTGGTGGCGGCATCGACCTGGGCGCGGATTTCCTTGATGCGCGCGCTGATCTTGTCCTTCTTGCCGGCGCCGTCGATGACGGTGCTGTTTTCCTTGTCGATCTGGACCTTCTTGGCCGTGCCGAGGTCGGCGATGGTCGCCTTCTCGAGCGACAGGCCCAGCTCCTCGGTGATCACGACGCCGCCGGTGAGGATGGCGATGTCCTTGAGCATTTCCTTGCGACGGTCGCCGAAGCCCGGGGCCTTGACGGCCGCGACCTTCAGGATGCCGCGCAGGTTGTTGACGACCAGGGTGGCCAGGGCCTCGCCCTCGACGTCCTCGGCGATGATCAGCAGCGGACGGCCGGCCTTGGCCACGCCTTCCAGCACCGGCAGCATCTCGCGGATGTTGGAGATCTTCTTGTCGGTGATCAGGATCAGCGGGCTGTCGAGCTCGACCTGCTGGCTCTGCGCGTTGTTGATGAAGTACGGCGACAGGTAGCCGCGATCGAACTGCATGCCCTCGACGACGTCGAGTTCGTTGTTGAGGGACTTGCCCTCTTCAACGGTGATCACGCCTTCCTTGCCGACCTTGTCCATCGCGTCGGCGATGATCTTGCCGATCTCTTCGTCGGCGTTGGCCGAGACGGTGCCGACCTGGGCAATGGCCTTGCGGTCCTTGCACGGGGTGGCGGCCTTCTTGATCTCTTCGGTCACGGCGGCGACGGCCTGGTCGATGCCGCGCTTGATGTCCATCGGGTCGATGCCGGCGGTGACCGACTTCAGGCCTTCGTTGACGATCGCCTGGGCGAGCACGGTGGCGGTGGTGGTGCCGTCGCCGGCCTCGTCGGAGGTCTTCGAGGCGACTTCCTTCACCAGCTGGGCGCCCATGTTCTCGAACTTGTCCTTCAGCTCGATTTCCTTGGCGACGGA
>DASUDL010000061.1:0-23542 GCA_036275615.1 Solimonas sp. | reverse complement strand
GCCTCAAGGCCCTGCGTGCGCAGCGCGGCGCCGACGAGAACCTCGCGCGCGCCATCAGCGAGCTGGACTTCATCACCCGCGGCCTGCAGAACGCCGTGATGCAGATCCGCATGCAGCCGATCCGCAAGGTGTTCTCGCGCTTCCCCAAGCTGGCCCGAGATGTGGCCCGCAGCCTCGACAAGCAGGTGGAGGTGGAGCTGCATGGCGAGGACACCGATCTCGACAAGACTCTGGTCGAGGCCCTGGCCGACCCGCTGGTGCACATGGTGCGCAACAGCGTCGACCACGGCATCGAGATGCCGGC
The DNA here is from genome assembly GCA_036275615.1 of Solimonas sp. Classification (GTDB taxonomy): domain Bacteria; phylum Pseudomonadota; class Gammaproteobacteria; order Nevskiales; family Nevskiaceae; genus Solimonas. Next base: position 23,238 of record DASUDL010000061.1, on the reverse strand, counting down.
CGAGCGCCAGCGCCGTGGCAAGCCCGCCGCCGGCAAGCTCACGCTGTCGGCCGAGCAGCAGGGCGATCACATCCTGATCGTGGTGCGCGACGACGGTGCCGGCATGGATCCGGAGCGCATCCGCAGCAAGGCCGTGGAGAAGGGCCTGGTCGATCCCGGCGCGGCGTCGTCGATGTCCACCGACGAATGCCTGCAGCTGCTGTTCCTGCCCGGCTTCTCGACCAAGGACCAGGTCTCCGACCTGTCCGGCCGCGGCGTCGGCATGGACGTGGTCATGTCCAGCATCAAGGCGCTCAACGGCACGGTGCAGATCGAATCGCGCCTGGGGCAGGGCAGTGCCATCAAGATCCGCGTGCCCCTGACGCTGGCGATCCTGCCGGCGCTCATGGTGTTCGCCGACGGCCGCGCCTTCGCGCTGCCGCTGTCCGCAGTTTCCGACGTGTTCCAGCTCAACGTGGAGGCCATCCGCAAGCTCGATCGCTGGGACGTGGTGCTGACACGGCGCGACACCCTGCGCCTGGTCTATCTCGATCCCTGGATGCAGGCCGCCGACTCCGGCCAGCCGCGCCATGTGGTCGTGGCCCAGGTGGGGGAGGAGCGCTACGGCTTCGTGGTGCGCGAGGTGCGCGGCCGTGAGGAGATCGTGATCAAGCCGCTGGGCGCCAGCCTGCGCGGCCTTGCCGGCATCGCCGGGGCCACGGTACTGCCGGACGGCCGCGTCGCCCTGATCCTCGACTTCCCGGGCCTCGTCGAGTCCTACAAGAAAACCCTCGGAGCCTCCCGTGGATAAGTTGTCCGTCGTCGGTATCACCCTGGCCCTGGTCGCCCTGATCGGCGGCAGCATCCTCAAGGGCGCGGGCGTCGCCGCCCTGATCGGCCCGGCCGCCTTCGTGATCGTGATCGTCGGGACGCTCGCGGCCATCCTGCTGCACACGCCGGGGCCCACCTTCAAGCGCGGCATGCAGATGTCGAAGTGGGTGTTCAAGCCGCCGCACGCCGATGGCGAGGCCCTGATCGCGCGCCTGGTGGAGTGGAGCACGATGGCGCGCAAGCAGGGTCTGCTGGCCCTGGAAGGCGCGGTCGAGCAGGAGTCCGATCCCTTCATCAAGCGCGGCCTGCAGATGCTGGTGGACGGCTCCGAGCCCGACACGATCCGCAACGTGCTCGAGATGGAAGTGGAGACCCACGAGCACAACGACAACGCCGGCGCCAAGGTCTGGGAAGGCATGGGCATCTATGCGCCCACGCTGGGCATCATCGGTGCGGTCATGGGCCTGATGGCGGTCATGAAGAACCTGGCCGACCCCTCCAAGCTCGGCCACGGCATCGCCGCCGCCTTCGTCGCGACGATCTACGGCATCGCCTCGGCCAACCTGTTCTTCCTGCCCATGGCGGCCAAGCTCAAGGCCGTGGTCGGGCACCAGGTGCGCACCAAGAACATGATCATCGAAGGCCTGATCTCGATCTCGCAGGGCGAGAACCCGCGCAACATCGAGTCGAAGCTGCGCGGCTTCCTGCACTGAGGAATCCGGGAGCCGGCCATGGCGCGCAAGCACAAGCACGAGGAGCACACCAACCACGAGGCCTGGGCCATCCCCTACGGGGACCTGATCACCCTGCTGCTGGCGCTGTTCGTGTGCATGTACGCGATCTCCTCGGTCAACGAGGGCAAGTACCGCGTGCTGGCCGACTCGCTGTCGCAGGCCTTCGGCGGTCCGCCCAAGTCGATCAAGCCGGTGCAGTTCGGCGAGCACCCGGAGAAGGGGGCCGTCGAGGATTCGATGATGAACGCCTCGAAGCTCAGTGGCTTCGAGACCGAGCAGCGCCAGATCGGCGCCGAGCGGGCAGGGCAGGCCGACAGCGGCGATGCCGCGGCCGCCAAGGCCGCCGAGGCACAGGCCGCCGAAGCGCTCAAGCGCATGTCCGACGAGGTCGAGCGGGCGATGTCCGACCTGATCACCCAGCAGCTGGTCACGGTGCGCCGCAGCGAGACCTGGCTGGAGATCGAGATCCGCACGGACATCCTGTTCGCCAGCGGCTCGGCACGCATCGGCGACGACGCCCGGCCGGTCCTGGTGCGCCTGGCGGAGATCCTCAAGCCCTTCCCGAACCCGGTGCGCATCGAGGGCCATACCGACAATGTGCCGATCGCCACCGCGGCCTTCCCCTCGAACTGGGAACTGTCCGCCGGGCGTGCCGCCAGCGTCGTGGCGCTGTTCACCAACACCGGCGTGGACCCGACCCGCCTGAGCGTGGCGGGCCTGGGCGAATACCGGCCGGTGGCCGACAACCGCGACGAGGCCGGGCGCAACCACAACCGCCGGGTGGTGGTGGTGGTCGGTGCCGAGCAGATGCTCAGCCGGCATCCCGCCACCGTGGACCCGGACGAGACCCCCGGGGCCCTGCACGGTACGGCCCCCTCGGCGGCAGCCACGCCCGCCGCCCCGGTGGCCTCGGCCCCCGAGGCGGCGCCGGTCCCGGCGCTGGCCGAGGGCGAGCTGCGGCTGGAGACGGCCGCCGCCACCGAGCGGCCGCGACCCCGCGCCGACGGTCAGGGCCTCACCGTGATCCTGCCCAGCGGCACCCTCACGCGCCTGCAGGAAGCGCCTCCCGCGGCGACCCCCGCCCCCGGAACCCGGAGCCAGCCATGAGCGTCACCGCCCTGCGGCATCGCCGCGACGACAGCGTCTCCCGCTGGGTCTGCTTCGGCCTTGGCGAGCAGCTCTACGGCCTGCCGATCGCCGGCGTGCAGGAGGTCCTGCGGCCGGGCGACATCGAGTCCGTGCCGGGTACCGCCCCGGTGGTCCTCGGGGTGATCAACCTGCGCGGCAACGTGGTCACGGTGCTGGACCTGCGCCTGCGCCTGGGCCTGCCGTCGCGACCGCTGGATGCCGATTCCCGGATCGTGGTGATCGAGCACGGCGGCGAGACCTTCGGCCTGCTGGTCGACCGCGTGGCCGATGTCCGCAAGATTCCCGATGCCGCCGTAAAACCGGCACCGCAGGTCGGCGCCGGCGCCAGCCTCCACAGCGAGGGCGTCTACAGCCGCGATGGCGAAATCCTGACGCTGCTGGCGTCCCGCACCCTGATCACCGATGCCCGCTTCCTGGCCTGAGCGCAGGGTTTTGTGCCGTTCATCGGCCGCGCGGGGCCGCTGTGCGGCGGCGTCGGGGAAAACCCGCAGCTGGAACAGGAATTGCCCCTAAGTCCCTGAAACGAACGGAGTGCGCCATGTCAGCAACCGCCCAGGAATCCCGCGAAGACCCGACCCCGACCGGCATCAAGCTGCCCTCGGACCTCGGCATCGAGAACGCCGGACAGCTCTACGGCGAGATGCTGGCGCATGTCGATGACGCCCGGCCGGTGGTCCTGGATGCGGCCGATGTCTCGCGCATCCACGCCGCCGCGCTGCAGCTGTTCTGCATGTTCTGCCAGGACCGCCGCAACGCCGGATACGAAACCCGCTGGCAGGCCCCCTCGGAGACGCTGCGCAACGCCGCGGCCCTGCTCGGCATCACCACTCTCCTCCAACTGGCCAAGGAAAAGGCATGAGCCGCATTCTCGCCGTCGACGATTCCACCTCCATGCGACAGATGGTGGTGTTCACCCTCAAATCCGCCGGCTACGACGTGGCCGAGGCCGCCGACGGGGTGATCGCCCTGGAGATGGCCAAGAAGGAGAAGTTCAAGCTCGTCCTGTGCGACGTGAACATGCCGAACATGGACGGCATCACGCTCGTGCGCGAGCTGCGCGGCCTGCCGGACTACAAGTTCACGCCGCTGCTGATGCTCACGACCGAGTCCGGTCCCGAGAAGAAGCAGGAGGGCAAGGCCGCCGGCGCCACCGGCTGGCTGGTCAAGCCGTTCAATCCGGAGCAGCTGGTCGCCACCGTGCAGCGCGTCGCCAGCTGACATGTCCGGGATCGACATCACACGGTTCCACCAGACCTTCTTCGAGGAGAGCTTCGAGGGCCTGGATGCGATGGAGGCGGCCCTGCTGCGCATGAGCAGCGGACCCTCCGATGCCGAGACCATCAACACCATCTTCCGCGCTGCCCACTCGATCAAGGGCGGTGCCGCGACCTTCGGCTTCTCCGAGGTCGCCGGTTTCACCCACGTGCTGGAAACCCTGCTCGACCTGATGCGCTCGGGCCGCCACGAGGCGACCCCGGCCGATATCGACTGCCTGCTGCGTTCGGGCGACGCCCTGCGCAGCCTGCTGACCGCGGCCCGCGACGGCGGGCAGCCCGACCGCGACGGCATTGCCGCGCTCAAGGCCGAACTCGAATCCCGCCTCAAGGGCGGCGGCGAGACGCCGTCAGCCCCCGCACCGGCGCAGGCTTCCGCGCCCGCGGCTCCTGCGGCCCGCGGCTGGCGCGTGCGCTTCATTCCCAAGCCGGAACTCTTTGCCAGCGGCAACGACCCGGTCCGCATCCTGCGCGAGCTGACCCAGCTGGGACGCTGCGAGGTCCACTGCGACAGCGAGCGCCTGCCGGGCCTGCGCATCGCGCACCCCGAGGTCTGCTACCTGGCCTGGACCATCGAGCTCCACGGCGACTGCCCGCGCGAGGCCGTCGCCGAGGTCTTCGCCTGGGTCGAGGACGACTGCGAGCTGCACATCGATGCGCTGGAGGCTGCCGTCGAGGTGGCCGTCACCGCCACCGAGACCCGGGCGCCCGAGCTCAAGCTGATCGAGGGCGGCAAGCCGGCCACCCCGGCGGCTGCGGCCACGGCGCCGGCACCGGGCGTGGATCGCCGCGCCGAGACCCGCGGCGACGGCAGTTCGATCCGCGTGGCCACCGAAAAGATCGACGCGCTCATCAACCTCGTGGGCGAGCTGGTCATCACCCAGGCCATGCTGCAGCAGCAGTCGGCCGGCCTGGATCCGGTCCAGTTCGAGCGCCTGCTGGCCGGCCTGTCGGCCCTGAACCGCAATACCCGCAGCATCCAGGAAGCCGTGATGGCCACCCGCATGCTGCCGGTGGACTTCGTCTTCTCGCGCTTCCCGCGCATGGTCCGCGACCTGGCCGCCAAGCTCGGCAAGCAGGTGCGACTGGCCACCAGCGGCGAACAGACCGAGATCGACAAGGGCGTGATCGAGCGCATCGCCGATCCGCTGACCCACCTGGTCCGCAATGCCATCGACCATGGCCTGGAACTGCCCGAGGTGCGTGCCGCCTCCGGCAAGGATCCGATCGGCACCCTGCGCCTGGCGGCGTCCCATCAGGGCGGCCACATCGTGGTCGAGGTCTCCGACGACGGCCGCGGTCTCGACCGCCGCCGCATCCTGGCCAAGGCCGCCGAGCGCGGCCTGCCGTGCTCCGAGAGCATGGCCGACGGCGAGGTCTGGCAACTGATCTTCGCCCCGGGCTTTTCCACCGCCGCCGAGGTCACCGACGTCTCCGGCCGCGGCGTGGGCATGGACGTGGTCAAGAAGAACATCGAGGCGCTCAACGGCGCCGTCGAGATCCAGTCGGAGGCCGGGCGCGGCATGCGCGTGGCGATCCGCCTGCCGCTGACGCTCGCGATCCTCGACGGCATGTCGGTCGCCGTGGGCGAGGAAGTCTTCATCCTGCCCCTGGGCTCGGTCGTGGAGTCGCTGCAGCCCCAGCCGGAACAGGTCAAGCGCATGGCCCAGCAGGGCAGCGTGGTCCGGGTGCGCAACGAATATCTGCCGCTGGTCGACCTGCGCGAGTGGTTTGCCCTGCCGGGAACGCGTCGTGCAACGCATGAGGCGATCGTGGTGATCGTCGAAGCCGAGGGACGCAAGCTGGCCATGCAGATCGATGAACTGGTCGGGCAGCAGCAAGTCGTGATCAAGAGCCTGGAAACCAACTACCGCCGTGTCCGGGGCGTCTCGGGCGCGACCATCCTCGGTGACGGTCGCGTATCGCTGATCGTCGACGTGGGCGCCATCGTGCGCCTGTTCTCCAGCCCCCAGACCCCCGCGGCCATCGCCGCCTGAACCCGCGAGATCCCGCATGAGCATCCCCGCTTCCGACACCGGCCCGGTCAACGCCCAGATCGCCTCGGCCATGCCCAACGAGTTCCTCACCTTCACGCTCGGCGAGGAGGAGTACGGCGTGGACATCCTGAAGGTCCAGGAGATCCGCGGCTACGACACTGTGACCCGCATCCCTGATGCGCCGGACTTCATCAAGGGCGTGATCAACCTGCGCGGCACCATCGTGCCGGTGGTCGACATGCGCCTGAAGTTCAAGCTCGGCCGCGCCGACTACAACGAGTTCACGGTGATGATCATCCTGAACATTGCGCGGCGCGTGGTCGGCATGGTGGTCGACGGCGTCTCCGACGTGATGCAGCTGACCCCCGAGCAGATCCGGCCGGCGCCCGAGTTCGGCAGCGCGGTCAATTCCCGTTTCATCACCGGTATCGGCGCGCTCGACCAGCGCATGCTGATCCTGGTGGATATCGAGCGGCTGATGTCGGCGTCCGACATGGCCCTGATGGACAACCACAGCCAGGCCCTGCAGTAGGCCCTTCGCCCCGGAGATCCCCATGAGCACCGCGACTTCCTCGAACCTTTCCCGGCTGCGGATGGCGGCCGTCCTCCTGCTGAGCCTGCCCGCCACGGTGGCCACGGCCTGCTTCGCGCACGGCCACGGCGCCCTGGGCTCCTGGAGCCTGCTCGCGATCCTGGCCACGGCGATTGCCGCCGGTGCCTGGGGCGCCTACGGCGTGCTGCGCCTTACCCCTGCTGCCCAGACCCCTCCCGCAAGGCTGCCGCGCGCTGCCGTGCTCTCCCTCGTCAAAAAGTAAGGCCGACCCGCCATGAAATCCGCGACTGCCGCCAAGCCGGCCAAAGCCCCCAAATCCGCCAAGACCGTGAAGGCCGCCAAGGCTGCGCCGGCCTCTGCCGCCGCCGACATGCACGCGCTGCTTGCGGCGCTCGACCGCTCGCAGGCCGTGATCGAGTTCAGCCCCGACGGCACGATCCTCAAGGCGAACGCCAACTTCCTGAATACGGTCGGCTATACGCTCGACGAGATTCGCGGCCAGCACCACGGCCTGTTCGTGGAGCCGGAGTACCGCGCCAGCGCCGAGTACCGCGCGTTCTGGGACAAGCTGGGCCGCGGCGAATTCGACGCCGGCCAGTACAAGCGCATTGCCAAGGGCCGCCGCGAGGTCTGGATCCAGGCGTCCTACAACCCCGTGCTCGATACCAAGGGCAAGGTGGTCAAGGTGGTGAAGTACGCCACCGACATCACCGCCCACAAGCTGGCCGAGCAGGTCGTGCAGGCACGCGAGCGGGTCCGTGGCCAGGAGATGGCCCGCATCAAGCAGGGCCTGGACGTGGTGCAGACCAACGTGATGGTCGCGGATGCGGACCTCAACGTGGCCTACGTCAACGATTCGATCAAGGTGATGCTGGCCGAGGCGGAGGCCGACATCAAGAAGGATGTGCCGTCCTTCAACGCCAAGAGCGTGGTCGGCACCAACATCGACGTGTTCCACAAGAACCCGGCCTACCAGCGCAAGCTGCTGGCCGATCTGCGCACCACCCACAAGGCCAAGCTGGTCCTGGGCGGACGCACCTTCTCGCTGATCCTGAGCCCCATCGACGACGCGGGCACGCGCCTGGGTTACGTGGTCGAGTGGAAGGACATGACCAAGGAGCTGGCCGCCGCGGCGCGCGAGCAGCAGCAGGCTGCCGAGACCGCGCGCATCAAGCAGGGCCTGGACGTGGTCGCCACCAACGTGATGGTGGCCGACGCCGACCTCAAGGTCGTGTACGTCAACGAATCCATCAAGACCATGCTCGCGACCGCCGAGTCCGACATCAAGAAGGACGTGCCGGCCTTCAATGCCGCGACCGTGGTCGGCACCAACATCGACGTGTTCCACAAGAACCCGGCCTACCAGCGTGGCCTGCTGGCCAAGATGACCCACACCCACAACGCCAAGCTGGTCCTGGGCGGCCGCACCTTCTCGCTGATCCTCAACCCGATCAACGACGACAAGGGCGAGCGCCTCGGCTACGTGGTCGAGTGGAAGGACCTGACCCTGGAGCTGGCGGCGCAGGAGCGCGAGCGCAAGCTCGCCGCCGAGACCTCGCGCGTCAAGCAGGGCCTGGACGTCGTGGTCACCAACGTGATGATCGCCGACGCCGACCTCAACGTGGTCTACGTCAACCATTCCATCAAGGAGATGCTGGCGGTCGCCGAGTCCGACATCAAGAAGGATGTGCCGGCCTTCAACGCCAAGAGCGTGGTCGGTACCAACATCGACCTGTTCCACAAGAACCCGGCCTACCAGCGCGGCCTGCTGGCGAAGATGACCCACACCCACAAGGCCAGCCTGACCCTGGGCGGCCGTACCTTCTCGCTGATCCTCAACCCGATCAACGAGGAAACCGGTGCGCGCCTCGGCTATGTGGTCGAGTGGAAGGACATGACCGCGGAACTCGCCGCGCAGAAGGCCGAGGCCGAGCGCCTGGCCGCCGAGCGCAAGCTCGCCGACGAGAACCTGCGCATCAAGAACGCCCTGGACAACGTCTCCGGCAACGTGATGATCGCCAACAACGAGCGCGAGATCGTCTACATGAACGCCGCGGTCGGCGAGATGCTGGTCAAGGCCGAGAGCGAACTGCGCAAGGCGCTGCCGCACTTTGACGCCCGCAAGCTGATGGGCGCCAGCATCGACGTGTTCCACAAGAACCCGGCGCACCAGCAGGGCATGCTGGCCAACCTGCGCGGCTCCTACCGCACCGAGATCAAGGTCTCGGGGCTCACCTTCGGCCTGATCGCCAGCCCGATCGTCAACGATCGCGGCGAGCGCCTGGGCACGGTGGTGGAGTGGAAGAACCGCACCGAGGAAGTGGCGGTGGAGGCCGAGGTGGCCAACATCGTCCAGGCCGCGGCCGCCGGCGACTTCAAGCGCCGCGTGTCGATGGAAGGCAAGCAGGGCTTCTTCGCCCAGCTCGCCACCAACATCAACCAGCTGCTGGAGACCAGCGAGGTCGGCCTCAACGAGGTGGTCCGCGTGCTCGGCGCCCTGGCGCAGGGTGACCTGACCCAGCGCATCGACGGCGAGTTCAAGGGCACCTTCGGGCAGCTCAAGGACGACGCCAACACCACCAGCGAGCAGCTGGCCAGCATCGTCACCAGCATCCAGCAGGCGACCGAGACCATCAACACGGCCTCGCGCGAGATCGCCTCGGGCAACAACGACCTGTCCTCGCGCACCGAGCAGCAGGCGGCGTCGCTGGAAGAGACGGCTTCGAGCATGGAAGAGCTGACCTCGACCGTGAAGCAGAACGCCGAGAACGCCAAGCAGGCCAACCAGCTCGCGGTCGGCGCCTCCGAGGTGGCTCGCAAGGGTGGCCAGGTGGTGAGCGAGGTGGTCACCACCATGAGCGCGATCAACGATTCGAGCAAGAAGATCGTCGACATCATCAGCGTCATCGACGGCATCGCCTTCCAGACCAACATCCTGGCGCTGAACGCGGCGGTGGAAGCCGCCCGCGCCGGCGAGCAGGGCCGCGGCTTCGCGGTGGTGGCGGCGGAAGTCCGCTCGCTGGCCCAGCGCTCGGCCGCGGCGGCCAAGGAGATCAAGACCCTGATCGGCGATTCGGTCGAGAAGGTCGGCAACGGCTCCAAGCTGGTCGAGCAGGCCGGCAAGACCATGGAGGAGATCGTGACCAGCGTGAAGCGCGTCACCGACATCATGGCCGAGATCAGCGCCGCCTCGCAGGAGCAGAGCCAGGGCATCGAGCAGGTCAACCAGTCCATCACCTCGATGGACGAGGTCACCCAGCAGAACGCCGCCCTGGTGCAGCAGGCCTCGGCGGCCGCCCGCTCCCTGGAGGAGCAGGCGGGTGGCCTGATGCAGTCGGTGGGCATGTTCAAGCTCGACGACTCGCACTCGGCGATCAAGGTGTCGGCACCGGCTGCGGCGGCGCCGCGGGCCCGTCCGGCCCCGGCTCCGGTGGCCAGCCGCGCCCAGCGCCTGGCGGCCAAGCCGGCCGCCCCGGCGGCCCGCAAGGCCAACGGTGCGCCGGCGGCCGCCACCAAGAGCCCTGCACCGGCCGCCGGCAAGTCCGACGACCAGTGGAGCGAGTTCTGATCGCCCGCCCGCATCCGGACCGTCCGCGCCCGCGCGGACGGTCCGGCCTCCCGGCCTCTCGCCGGAACCCTTCCTTCCAGGCCTGATCCTCCGGTGCAGACCCTCGCGCGCGAAACCCACTCCCAGCGGCCGACGCACGGCGTGCGGGAGTTCAGCTTCACCCGCCGGGATTTCCAGCGGGTCTGCGCGATGATCCGCCAGCGTGCCGGCATTGCCCTGGCGCCCGGCAAGGAAGACCTGGTCTACAGCCGCCTCGCGCGCCGCCTTCGGCAGCGCAACATCGACAGCTTCTCCGGCTATCTCGACTGGCTCGAGTCGGCCGGCACCGAGGACGAGTGGCAGGAGTTCACCAACGCCCTGACCACCAACCTCACGGCCTTCTTCCGCGAGGCCCATCACTTCGACACCCTCAAGGCCCTGCTCAAGCGCCAGCCGCGTGGCAAGCACTCGGCGATCTGGTGCTCGGCGGCCTCCACCGGCGAGGAGCCGTACTCGATCGCCATCACCGCCTGCGAGGCCTACGGCACGCTGACGCCGCCGGTGTCGATCATCGCCACCGACATCGACACCAACGTGCTGGCCGACGCCGAGCGGGGGGTCTATCCCCTGGACCGCGTGGCCAAGATGGAGGGCGAGCTGGTGAAGCGGTACTTCCAGCGCGGCACGGGCAGCAATGACGGGTGGTGCCGGGTCAATCCGGCGCTCAAGTCCCTGATCACCTACCGTCCGCTCAACCTGCTGGACGATTGCTGGCCGGTGCGCGGGCCCTTCACGGCCATCTTTTGCCGCAATGTCATGATCTATTTCGACAAGCCGACGCAGTACCGGCTGATCCGGCGCTTTGCGCCGATGCTGGCGCGCGACGGCCTGTTGTTCACCGGGCACTCCGAGAGCTTCTTCAATATCGGCGATGCCCTGAAGGCCTGCGGTCGCACGGTGTTCTGCCGGGCCGACGGCGTGGCGGTGGCGGCATGAAGGCTGCGACCGCTGTGCAATGCCACTGGGAGAAGGCCGAGCACCCCGGGCCGATCCGCTACCGCGACCGCGAGCTGCAGCGTGACTGCCTCAAGGTGCTGCCGGGGGGCTACTACGTCACCGGCGAGGACCTGCTGCTGGTGACCGTGCTGGGCTCCTGCGTGGCCGCCTGCGTGCGCGATGCCCAGACCGGGCTGGGCGGGATGAACCACTTCATGCTGCCGGGCGTGGAGGGGGGCGGGGAGTCCGCCCGCTACGGCGCCTACGCCATGGAAGTGCTGATCAACGAACTGCTCAAGCAGGGCACACGGCGCGAGCACCTGGAAGCCAAGGTCTTCGGTGGCGCTAACGTGATGGGCAGCACCCGGGCGACCAACGTGGGTGCCAGCAATGCCGCCTTCGTGCTCGACTACCTCAAGGCCGAGCAGATCCATGTGCTGGCACGCGACCTGGGCGGCTTTGCCGCGCGCAAGGTCGGCTATGCCCCCCACACCGGTCGCGTGCTGGTCAAGCACGTGCCCATGAGCAGCCAGGCGGCCGATCTGGCGGCCGAGCGCGCCTACGGCGCCCAGCTGCAGCGCCAGCCGCTCGCCGGCGACATCGAGCTGTTCGACTGATGGGCGCCGCCGCCATGAAGACCCGCGTCCTGATCGTCGACGACTCCGCCCTGGTGCGCAGCGTGCTGACCGAGATCCTGTCGAAGGACCCGGAGCTGGAGGTGGTCGGCACCGCCGCCGACCCGCTGCTGGCGCGCGAGAAGATCAAGCAGCTCAAGCCGGACGTGCTGACGCTGGACGTCGAGATGCCGCGCATGGACGGCCTGACCTTCCTCGACAACCTGATGCGCCTGCATCCCATGCCGGTCCTGATGGTCTCGACCCTGACCGAGCACGGCGCCGACGTGACCCTGCAGGCCCTGGAGCTGGGTGCGGTGGATTTCGTCACCAAGCCCAAGATCGACGTCCAGAACCAGCTCAACGACTACGCCGAGATGCTGCGCGAGAAGGTCAAGACCGTGGCCCGCTCGCGTCCGCGCGGCCGGGCGCGACCGGTGGCGGAGGCGGGCGGGGCGCCCCGGCCCCTGCGCCGGCCGGCCCTGCGCACCACCGAGAAGATCATCGCCATCGGTGCCTCCACCGGCGGCACCGAGGCCATCAAGGCGGTGCTGGAGCGGATGCCGGCCGATGCCCCGGCCATCGTCATCAGCCAGCACATCCCGCCCATGTTCAGCGGCCCCTTTGCCGCGCGCATGGACCGCAGCTCGGCCATGTCGGTCTGCGAGGCCCGGGACGGCCAGCTGATCGTCCCCGGACACGCCTATATCGCCCCCGGCAACTGGCACCTGCTGGTGGAGCGCAGCGGCGCCCGCTACTACTGCCGGCTGTCCGATGCCGCGCCGGAAAACCGGCACCGCCCCAGCGTGGACACCATGTTCCGCTCCGTGGTGGCCAGCGTCGGCGTCAATGCCGTGGCTGCCCTGCTGACCGGCATGGGCGACGACGGCGCCCGCGGCCTGCTGGAGCTGCGCCAGACCGGCTGCCACACCCTGATCCAGGACGAGGCGACGAGCGTCGTCTGGGGCATGCCGGGCGCGGCGGCCAAGCTGGGCGCCGCGGAACAGGTCTTGCCTCTCGATCGCATAGCCGAGCAACTGCTGCAGTGGGCCCACTAAAGCACGGGCCCCCTGCCGCCGATAACCCGACAGCCCTACACCAACGTAAAGACGTCAGAACGCCGGAGCGCGACATGCATCCTTCCCTTACCCCGAGTGCCCTGAAGCCGCTGGCCGTGCCCGCTGCGGTCAGTGCCCTGCACGTCGCCTCGCTGGTGGCCGGTGCGAGCCCCGGTGTCGCCTGGGCCGGAGGCCTGGCCGCCCTGGGCGCCTGGGGCTGGCTGGTCTGGTCGCAGCAGCGCGAGCTGGCCGCGGCCCGCAGCCACGCCGCCGAGCTGCAGGAGCAGCTCAGCCGCCAGAAGCAGGGCCTCCAGGAACTGCACCAGGGGGTGGCCACCGAAGCCGGCAGCGTCGACACCGAGGTCGAGCGCGTCCGCAAGCTGATCGCCGAGGCCGTGCGCCAGCTGGGCGCCGCCTTCGAGGACATGAACCGGCAGTCGCAGACCCAGGAGGGGGCCATGGCCCGCCTGCTGGCGCGCAACGGCGATGCCGGCGAGGGCGTGAACGTGCGCCGCTTCGCCGAGAGCTCCGCCAACCTGATGAACAGCCTGGTCGAGTCGCTGGCCCAGGTCAGCCGCGAGAGCGGCGACACCGTGAACCAGATCGACGCGATGGTGAAGCACCTCGACGCGATCTTCGACCTGCTGGGCGACGTGAAGTCGATCGCCGACCAGACCAACCTGCTGGCGCTCAATGCCGCGATCGAGGCCGCGCGCGCCGGCGAGGCCGGCCGCGGCTTTGCGGTGGTGGCCGAAGAGGTGCGTAACCTGTCCGAGCGCTCCACTACCTTCAACGAGCAGATCCGCAAGCTGGTTTCGAACTCCAAGGACGCCGTCGCCCAGGTGCGCAACACCGTGGGCCGCATGGCCTCGCGGGACCAGAGCCTGTCGGCCGCGGCCCGCGACGAGGCCGGCCGCATCATCGGCCAGGTGGAGGAGATCAACCGTGGCCTGACGGCCGGCATCCAGGAAGTGGCCAAGGCGCGGGAGCACATCGCCCAGGCCGTGGGCCAGGCCGTGCGCTGCCTGCAGTTCGAGGACATCTCCACCCAGGCCCTGGCCACGGCCCAGAAGCACACCAAGCGCATCGAGGCGATCAATGGCGAAGCCGATGCCGTGGTTCGCGGCGAGGCGCCGCCGGCGAGCAGCGAAGACTGGCGCACCCCGCCGCACCGGCCGGTGGCGCAGAACACGATGCAGTCAGGGGCGGTCGAGCTGTTCTGAGCTGCGGCACGCCGTACGCCGGAAGCCCGGGCCTCGCGAGAGTCCCGGGCTTTCCTGTCTTGGGGCTGCCAATCCTCAGCGGCGACCGGGCCCCAGCAGCATCGCGCGGGTGTCGCCGCCGGTCTGCAGGCTGATCACCAGCAGGTAGGTCGTCAGGAACAGTGCGCCGCCGAACAGCGCCATCAGGCCCAGCGCGAGCCCGGGCGCCGAGTAACCGTGACGCCACGAGACCCACAGGGCCGACAGGCTGAGCATCATCAGGAAGTCGACGTTGAACTGGCCGGGCCAGGTCAGCTTGGCCATGTCGCCGAAGAAGATGGGCAGGAGCCCGAGTCCGTGGTCCTGGATCACGAGGGCCGTGTAGCCCACCAGCACCAGCCAGAGGATGATCAGGAAGCCGCGAAACAGGGTCATGGGTGTTGGTCCCGGCAAGGGTGGATTGGACGGTCAGCGTCGCGGCTGTGGACGCCGCGATCAATGACCTCCGAGGTCAAGGCCCGGGGTTCTGGCCGGGCGCGGCGGCGTTGCGGCTCACGTCGTCGGCTGCGTAGGTGCGCGAGCCCAGCAGCATGTGCGCCGCGCCCCAGGCCAGGAACACCACCGAGCCGGCGAGCGCGTAGCGCAGGGAGTCGATACCGAAGGCCGGGTTCAGCGCGTCGCTGATCGCCCCCAGCACTACCGGGCCCAGGCCCAGGCCGATCAGGTTGGTGACCAGGCCGAGCACGGCGATGGCCATGGCGCGCTCGCTGTCGCGCGCCACGCCGTAGACGCCGGAGTAGAGGGCGGGCAGCGCCACGAACACCAGGGTGTTGCCGATGCCGTAGAGGATCAGGCAGGTCTGGTAGTCGGGGGCCAGCAGGCCCGCGCCCATGATCGGCGCCGCCAGCACGCAGAGGATGCCGGGCAGGCGCAGCTTCCAGGCCACGTCGCGCCGCGCCAGGCGGTCGACCACGACGCCGGCCAGCACCGTGCCAACGATCGTCGAGAGCATGGCGGTGATGCCATAGCCGCGCGTGGCGATGGAGATCTCCAGATCGAAGCTGCGCTGGAAGAAGGGGATCAGGAAGGCCGGCATGCCCAGCGTGAAGAACGAGACCACCGCAAAGGCGAGGATCAGCTGGAAATAGGTGGGCGTCTGCATCAGGTGCTTCACGATCCGGCGCGACTCGGCGTCGAACAGCTGCGACAGGCCCGGCACCCGGGTGTGCTCCCGGGGCTCGCGCAGCGTGAGGAAGGCCAGCAGCGCGATGGCCAGGCCCGGCACGCCCACCACCATCAGCGTGGTACGCCAGTCACTGGCCTTGAGGATCTCGCCGCCCAGGATGATGCCGGCGAAGCTGCCGATCAGGGCCGCGAAGGACAGCACGCTGGCCACCTTGCCGTGCTGCTGCGGCGGGTAGTAGTTGGAGGCCAGCGAATGCGTGGGCGGCACCGCGCCCGCCTCGCCAATGCCGACGCCGATGCGCGCCAGGAACAGCGTGCCGTAGCTCTGCGCCAGGCCGCCGAGCGCGGTCATCGCGCTCCAGATCGCGACGCAGACTGAGACCACCACGCGCCGGTTGCCCATGTCGGCCCAGCGCGCCAGCGGGATGCCCATGATCGCGTAGAACAGCGCGAAGGCCGGGCCGGTGAGCACGCCGAGCTGCAGGTCGGACAGGCCGAACTCCTGCTTGATGGGCTCCATCACCACGCCGAAGATGCCGCGATCGACGTAGGCGATCACCAGCACCACGAAGATCAGCCCCAGGCAGTAGGTCCGGTACCAGCCGGTGGGGTTGGAGAGACGGCCGAACGGCAGATCGGGAAGGGAGGTCGTAGACATGCTTGAGGGAACTCGTTCAGGTCACCGGACGGACCGGCGGCGGACGATGACAGGTGCTTGATGCGTCGGTCATGGATCCTGCGCGTTGGCGTTCATGCAGGCTGAGCGCTGCCCGGGTCGGCCTCCGGTCACCAGCACGCTCAGGTGCCCGGTTCATCGCCGCTGCCCACAAATCCGCCGACAGGGCGCCCTGATCTGCTGTCCTCGATCCAGCAGCGAAACCGGTAGCCCGCCGAATCACAGTGAACTAGATAGGACCCGCCAGGCTCCGCGACCAGCCAGAGCTTTGCACTGCCCTCCAGCGGAAACCCGGCGCGGAAGTGAACCCGCACGGTGTGCTTGCCGGGCGCGAGGATCACCGGCGCACGCGCGCGCGTGAGCCCCAGGGCCGATGCCAGCGTCAGCGGCTTTCCATCAACCTCCTTGAAGCTGATCTGGCGCATGCCCCCGGGAGGGTGCAGGGCCAGAATGGCCGTCTGCTCGGTCCGCGGTCCGGCCGGCTGGTAGGTGGCACAACCTGCCATCGCCAGCACCGTCAGGAGCAGGCACTGCTGAATCGTCTTCTTCATGGGCTGTCTGAGCCGCGTGCACGGGAATTCACGCGATCCTGCCGAAGTTGCCAGCAGAAGACCATCCCGGTTTCGGCTACGCGGCGACTATGTGGCAGCCGCAAAAAGCCCGGCGTGCAAGGCAGACCGGGCTTCTGGCAGCGATGCGGGGCTTATTCCGCCGCTTCGTCCGCAGCCTCGTCGATGCCGGCACGGCGCTTGATCGCCTGGGCCTTGGTCTGCAGGTTGCGCAGGAACTCCTTGCGCACGGAGCGCCAGATCGGCACCTGCTTGTCGGCCATTTCCTTGAGCACGTGCAGGGGCTGCTGCGCCTGGCCCAGCATGCCGCGCAGCTGCTCGGTGAAGTGGCCCTGCTGCTCCTGGAACAGGCGCGCGGAGAGTTCCAGGTAGCGGCCGATGCTGTTCTGCATCGGGTCGCCGTAGTAGCGGATGATGAATTCCAGCAGCTCGTTGGTGAAGATGGGGTTGCCGCCGTCTTCCTGTTCGGCGATCACCTGCAGCAGGATGCTGCGGGTGATGTCCTCATGGGTACGCTTGTCCTCGACCCGGAACTGCACGTTCTGCAGCACGAGCTGGCGGATTTCCTCCAGCGTGATGTAGCGGCTGATGTGCGTGTCGTACAGACGACGGTTCGGGTACTTCTTGATGACGCGAAGCTCGGACATAAGACCCTAATTCCACTGCAATGTTGCACTGCGTTTGCTGCAGGGCATCATGACAGAACTAGGGCGCCTGCTCCACTTCGAGCCGTGGGCGGGCCCGCAGGCGCCCGGGCTGCCAGTGCGCCAGCGCCCAGGCGAGCAGCTCGGCCGATGCTGCACCTTGCAAGCCGGGTGGCGGGTCCTGGTCCAGCCAGGCCAGGCAGCGCCAGAGGTTGGCGCCGGCCTGTTCGGGGTCCAGGGCCCGGGCATGGTTCTGCTTGGACAGCTTGCGGCCGTCGGCCCCCACCAGCACGGGCAGGTGGCGGGCGGCCGGGAGTGCCTGGCCGCGCAGGCTCATGAGGTGGCGCTGGCGCAGGGTGGAGCCGAGCAGGTCGGCACCGCGCACGATCTCGGTGATGCCCTGGGCGGCATCGTCGACGACACAGGCCAGCGGGTAGCCGGCGATGCCGTCGCGGCGCCAGACGATGAAGTCGCCGATCTCGGTGGCAAGGTCGCGGTGCTGCAGTCCCTGCCAGGGATCGTCGAGGCTCACAGGGCCGAGCCCGCAGCGCAGGCGCAGGGCCTGCCCCGGCACCGGCAGCTGGCGGTCGCGGCAATGGCCGTCGTAGACCGGGTCATCGGGGCCCGGGCGCGAGGTGGCGAGCAGGCGGGCGCGGGTGCAGTCGCAGGCGTACAGGTGGCCGGCCTGCGCCAGGGCCTCGAGAGCTTCCCGGTATTCGGCCTGGTGCGCGCTCTGGTAGCGGGGGCTGTCGTCCCAGTGCAGGCCGTGCTGTTCCAGCTGCCGCAGGATCAGGGTGTCGGTGCCGGGCGGGCAGCGCGGGCGGTCGAGGTCGTCGATGCGGATCAGCCAGCGTCCGCCGGCGGCGCGGGCCTGCAGCCAGCCGGCCAGGGCGGTGAGCAGGGAGCCCAGGTGCAGCGGGCCGCTGGGGGTCGGCGCGAAGCGGCCGACGTAGGCGGGCAGGGCAGCGGCCGAAGGTGGGTTCATGCCCGATGGCCGGCGTGCCGGCGATCACAGTTGGCGAGGGGCCGCATGGTACATTAAGTTCCGGACGTAACCTGCTGATGGTCCGGAATGGAAGCGCATAGATTTGCGGTAGCCTGCAGTCCTGTTGGAAATCGTCGGCGATGAGCCTCCAGGCCATCCTGTTCGACGTCGACGGCACCCTCGCCGATACCGAGGCGCTGGGTCATCGCCCGGCCTATAACCGCGCCTTCCGCAAGCTGGGCCTGGGCTTCCGTTGGGGCCCCAAGCTCTACCGCAAGCTGCTCAAGCAGCCCGGTGGCCGCGAGCGCCTCAAGTACTACGTGCAGCACTACCAGCCCGAGCTTGGCGCGGAGTCCGAAGAGGTCCAGCGCAACCTCGACGGCTGGGTCGCCAAGGTCCACGAACTCAAGTCGCACTACTTCAAGCGCTTCATGCGCCACGGCCGCGTCCCGCTGCGCCCGGGCATTGCCCGCCTGATGCGCGAGGCCCGTGCCCGTGGCCTGAAGATCGGCATCGTCACCAACGCCAGCCTCAAGACGCTCAAGCCCGTTCTCCGCTACAGCATGGGCCCCGAACTGGCCGCGGAAATCGCGGTGATCGCCAGCGGCGAGGAAGTGAAGCACAAGAAGCCGGCGCCGGATCTCTATCTTCTGGCGCTGCAGCGCCTGGGCGTGGCCGCCCACGAGTGCGTGGCGCTCGAGGATTCCGAGATGGGCCTCGAGGCCGCGGCGGGCGCCGGCATACGCGCCGTGGTCACGGTCAACAGCGACACCCTGGAACAGGACTTTGCCGAGGCGGCGCTGGTGGTCAGCAGCCTGGGGGAGCCGGGTGCACCCATGCGCGTGCTCAAGGGCGAACACCAGGGCCTGCCCTGGATCACCATCGACAGCCTGCGTCACCTGGCCGATCCCGCCGTGCGTCCCGCCCAGGCGGCCTGAGGGCCGCGCTCAGCCGTCATAGCGGCCCCGTATACTCCCGCGCCATCAGACAAGACGACGCGTGGGGGCCGTATGCGGCGCTGGAACGGGTGGGGCGACGAAGCCGATCAATCTCCGCTGAACGAGGACGCGCGCGCCTTCCTGCGCGAACGTGTGGGCGACGCGCGGCCGCCGCGCGATGCCACGCTGGAGCAGGCGCTGGCGACCGTGCCGCCGGCGCGCGTGCAGGTGTCCAGCCGCTACAGCACCGACGCCCGCGAGCGCCTGCTGCATGCGCGCGGCCAGAGCTTCCCGGACTGGGTGGCGATGCGCGCCGGACGCATGGGGCCCTACGCCGATGCCATCGCTTTCCCCACCACGCATGAGGAAGCGGCCGAGGCTCTCGCCGAGGCCCGCCGCATCGGCGCCATCGTCGTGCCCTACGGCGGCGGCACCAGCGTCGTGGGCCACCTCAATGTGCCGGCGGGCGACCGCCCGGTGTTCAACATCTCCCTGGAGCGCATGAACCGGCTGCAGGGCCTGGACGAGACGTGCCAGCTCGCCACCTTCGGCGCCGGTACGCCGGGCCCGCAGGTGGAGGCGCAGCTGCGCGAGCACGGGTATGTGCTCGGGCACTTCCCACAGTCCTACGAGTATTCGACTGTGGGCGGCTGGGTCGTCACCCGCTCCTCGGGCCAGCAGTCGCTGCGCTACGGCCGCATCGAGAACCTGTTCGCGGCCGGCCGCATGATCACGCCGCGCGGCGAGCTGTCGGTGGGCGGCCTGCCGGCCTCGTCCGCCGGCCCCGACCTGCGCGAGGCGGTGATGGGTTCGGAAGGCCGCTACGGCCTGCTCACCGAGGCGACCATGCGGGTGCGTCCGCTGCCGCAGAGCGAGGACTTCCACGCCGTGTTCTTCCCGGACTGGACTTCCGCGATCGAGGCGGTGCGCGCCATGGTGCAGGCCGACCTGCCGCTGTCGATGCTGCGCCTGTCCAATGAGATCGAGACCGAGACCCAGCTGCGCCTGGCCGGCCACGCCGACCTGATCAAGTGGCTGCAGCGTTACCTGGGCCTGCGCGGCATCGCCGAGGGCAAGTGCATGCTGATGATCGGCGTGACCGGCAGCCTGGTGGAGGCGCGGCGCATGCGCCGGGACGCCCTGGCGCTGGCCAAGCGCTACCGCGGCGTGCATGTCGGCAAGAGCATTGGCAAGGGCTGGGCCAAGAACCGGTTCCGTGGTCCGCTGCTGCGCAACAGCCTCTGGGAGCTGGGCTATGCGGCCGACACGGTCGAGACTTCGGTGAACTGGCCGAAGGTCACCGGCCTGATGCGGGCCATCGAGCAGACGGCGCGCGAGACGCTCGGCGCGGAGCACCAGAAGGTGCATGCCTTCACCCACCTGTCGCACATGTACCGGCAGGGCTGCAGCATCTATTCCACCTTCGTCTACCGCTCCGCCAACGACCCGGGTGCCGACCTTGAGCGCTGGGCGCGCCTCAAGGGCGCGGTGTCGCGGACCATCGTCGCCCACGGCGGCACCATCAGCCACCAGCATGGCGTTGGCGTCGATCATGCGCCCTACCTGCCGGCCGAGAAGGGGGCGCTGGGCATGGACCTGATCCGGGCCATGGCCCGCGAGTTCGACCCGGAGCAGATGATGAATCCGGGCAAGCTGTTCGCCTGAGCGCGGCCATGGGCTCGCATCGCAGGCTGGCCGCGCTCGAGGCGCGCTACGACCTCGTGATCGTCGGCGGCGGCATCACTGGCGCCGGCGTGCTGCGCGAGGCGGTGCGCACCGGCGCGCGCGTGCTGCTGGTGGAGGCGGGCGACTACGCCTCCGGTACCTCGTCGTGGTCCTCGAAACTGGTGCATGGCGGCCTGCGCTACCTGAAGGAAGGCCAGTGGCGGCTGACCCTGGAGTCGGTACGCGAGCGCGAGCGCCTGCGCCGCGAGGCACCGGGCCTGGTCGAGCCCCAGCCCTTCCTCATGCCGATCTACGCCGGCCGCAAGCCCGGGCGGGCGCTGATGCAGGTCGGCCTGTTCGTGTATGACCTGATGGCCGGCAGCCGCAAGTCGCGCTGGCTGCCGCGTGCCGCGGCGCTGGCGGCGACCCCGGAACTGCGGACCGAAGGCCTCCAGGGCGCCATGGCCTACGAGGACGCGCAGACCGACGATGCGCGCCTGGTGCTGCGCCTGATCCTCGAGGCCCAGTCCGCTGGCGCCGCCGCGCTCAATCATGTGCGGGCCGAGCTGCTGCAGGAGCAGGGCCGGGTCCGCGGCGTGCGCCTGCACGACCGTCTGGACGGCAGCAGCGTCGAGGTCGAGGCCGGTGTCGTGGTCAATGCCACCGGTGCCTGGGCCGGCGCCCTGCCGGGTGCGCCGGCCGGGGCGCCGAAGCTGCGGCCCCTGCGCGGCAGCCATCTCGTGTTCCCGGCGGCGCGCCTGCCGCTGCGCCAGGCGGTGTCTTGGCTGCATCCGCGCGATGGCCGCCCGGTGTTCGCCTATCCCTGGGAGGGTGCGACGCTCTACGGCACCACCGACCTCGATCACGAGGGCGCGCTGGAGACGCCGCGCATCACCTCCGGCGAGGTGGCCTACCTGATGGAGGCCCTGGACTGGCAGTTCCCGCAGCTGCGCCTGGCGGCGCGCGAGGCCCTGTGCAGCTACGCCGGCGTGCGGCCGGTCGTGGCCAGCGGCAAGGATGACCCCTCCGCCGAGTCGCGCGAGTCGGCGCTGTGGACCGCGCCGGGCCTGGTCGGCATCACCGGCGGCAAGCTCACGACCTTCCGGGTCACGGCGCGCGAGGTCCTGGCGGCGGCGGCCCGGGAAGTCCCGGCGCTGGTCCCGGCGCCCGAGGCGCCGGTGCTCACCACCCCGGCCGGCAGCGACCCGCGCCTGTGCGGGCGCCTCGGCGCTGCGGCCGAGGCCTTGCAGCGCGAGTTTCCGGCCGAGGCTGTCGAACGCGTCGGCGATACGCCCTATCGCTGGGCTGAGTTGCGCTGGGCCCTGCGCCACGAGCAGGTGGCACGGCTCGACGACCTGATGCTGCGTCGCACCCGCCTGGGCCTGGTGGCGCCGCAGGGCGCGGCGGCCTTCCTGCCGCGCATTGCCACGCTGTGTCGCGAGGAGCTGGGCTGGGATGAGGCGCGCTGGGCGCACGAGCTCGCGGCCTGGCAGACCCTGTGGCAGACCCGCCATGCCCCGCCGGAGATCGACCGATGAGCGCGGCCCGCCTGCTGGCGATCGATGTCGGCACGCAGAGCGCCCGCGCCATCGTCTTCGACGCGCAGGGGCGGTTGCTGGCCAAGGCGCAGGAGGTTTTCGAGCCCACCTATGTCTCGCCGCAGCCCGGCTGGGCGGAACAGGACCCCGAGGTCTACTGGCGCGGCGTGTCGGCCTGCTGCCAGCGGCTCTGGCGCGACTCGGACATCCGTCCCGAGGCGATCACGGCCCTGAGCCTGACCACGCAGCGCGCCACCCTGATCTGCCTGGATCGCGCCGGCCAGCTGCTGCGCCCGGCCATGGTCTGGCTGGACCAGCGCCGCGCCACCGAGCTGCCGGACCTTGGGCCGCTCTGGAAGACGGCGTTCCGGCTGGCCGGCGCCACCGATCTGGTTGCCAACCTGCAGCGCGAGGCCGAGTGCAACTGGCTGGCGCAGCACGAGCCGGCGCTGTGGCGCGAGACCGACAAGTTCCTGCTGCTGAGCGGCTGGCTGACGCAGCGCCTGGTGGGCGAATACGTCGACTCCGCTGGCTGCCAGGTGGGTTACATCCCCTTTGACTACAAGGCCCTGCAGTGGGCCGGCCGTCACGATTTCAAGTGGAAGGCCCTGTGCGTACGTCCCGAGCAGCTGCCCCGGCTGCAGCCACCGGGGGCCGAACTCGGCCGCCTCACCGCCGCCGCCGCTGAAGCCCTGGGCCTGCCCACCGGCCTGCGCGTGCTGGCGGGCGCCGCCGACAAGGCCTGCGAGGTCCTGGGCAGCGGCGTGCTGGAGCCGGATGTGGCGCAGCTGTCGTTCGGCACCACCGCCACCATCAACACCACGCAGCCGCGCTACGTCGAGGTGCAGCGCCTGGTGCCGCCGTTCCCGGCTGCCGTGCCCGGCGCCTACAACACCGAGATCCAGATCTACCGCGGCTTCTGGATGGTGTCGTGGTTCAAGCGCGAGTTCGCGCACCGCGAGCAGGCCCTCGCCGCCGAGCGCGGCGTTGCCGTCGAACAGCTGTTCGACGAACTGATCCGCGCCGTGCCGCCGGGCTCTCTGGGGCTGATGCTGCAGCCGTACTGGTCGCCGGGCGTGCGCGATCCGGGGCCGGAGGCCAAGG
>DASUDL010000060.1:0-5949 GCA_036275615.1 Solimonas sp. | reverse complement strand
CGTGCGCGCCGCGCTAGTCGCGCGCCAGGCTCACGCTCACCTCCGCCGCGCCCGGCAGGGCCTCGAGCAGCAGGCGCGAGGCGGTGGAGCCCGGCAGCTGGCGTGCGCCCTCGAGGGTGAGGCGGTAGCCCTCCGGGTAATGCAGCTCGGCCGGCACGTAGAGCTCCGTCGGCCCACCCGCGGCGCGCGGCGTGTAGCGGTAGCTGAACGCACCGGTGTCCGGATCGAAGGACAGCGCCACCGGGATGCCCGCCGTGGCCTGCGGATAGGGGCGCACCAGCAGGCGCAGTTTTTCGATCTTGACCGTCGACAGGTCCTCGTCGTTGCTGAACAGGCTCTGCGAGCCGCTGCCCTGCGATTCCGTGGTCGGATCCTGGAAATTCTTGTACTGCCAGTACTGCCAGCCCACGAGACGCTCGTCGGCCTCGGCGGTGACGTCGCGGATCACCTGCAGATCATCGGTGGCGCCGAACTCGGTGAGGAGCTCCACGGCCTGCATCTTCTCGGCCTGCGCCCGCACCTCGGTGAAGGTGGCGTTGCCGAAGCTGTCGCAGGTGTCCTCCAGGCCCACCGGCAGGCCATCGAGCAGGCCCAGCTGCAGGGAGTTGCCCAGGGTGTTGAGCGGGCAGTAGTAGTGGAAGGAGTAGCCGAGGTTGTCCTCGCCGGGGATGGCGGTGAAGCCGCTCGCGGGGGCCCCGGTGCTGATCAGGGGCTGCGGTTCGAACCAGACGAGGTTGTGCGGATCGACCGTGCGGATGCCCTGGCGCGCGTGGTCCATGAACGGCTGGGTCTCGTTGGCCTCATGGCTCTCGCAGCCCAGCATCGGGAACAGGCAGCTCGGGTACTCGGTGCCCGCCCAGGGCTCGTTGAGCAGGTCATAGCCCATCGAGTAGGGCTGGTCGCGCCACTTGCGGGCCACGGCGATCCAGGCGTCGCGGAAGCCGTCGCGCACCGGGCCGCGCTCGGCCCAGAGATTGTCGAAGGCTTCGGACAGCTGGGGCGTGAAGTAGTTGAAGGGAAACCCGAAGCCCGGCGGGCCCAGCAGTTCGGTGGTGGGGCCGGTCACGGCCTCGACCGCCCAGTCCGGCACACCCTCGCCCTGGTAGGCGGGGCCGAGCAGATCCTGGTGGAAGTCGAACAGGATCCAGATCTTGCGGGCGGCGAGCTGCTGTACCACCCGGTCCCAGGCCTCGAGGTAGTCGGTGCGCACCTGGCCGGGGGCGTCCGGCGAGACGCCGACCCAGAGCGTGCCGATGCGCGCGCTGTTGAACCCGTGCTCGGCCAGCCAGTCGGCGTCGCGGGCCATGAAGCCCTCGGGCGTCGCCGGCGGCACGAAGGGGGCGCGCTTCCAGACCAGGTTCACGCCATGGGTCAGGACCACGCGGTTCTTCTCGTCCACCAGCCAGCGGCCGTCGCGGCGCAGCTGCGGAACGGCACCCTCCCCGCCCCCGCCGCCGGCAGGCGCGGTATCGCCACTGCAGGCCGCCAGGAGGGCGGCGGAAACCAGCAGGGGGCACAGCAGGCGCAGACGGCTCACGGGCGGACACTCCGGCCGCCGGGGCGGCCACGACAGGGTTCCCGGACCGGGAACGGGATGCAGCTCACGCTACGGCCCACCCCCTGCGCCAACTTCATTCAAACGGATGATGCAGGGGGGCAGCCGCATTACCAGACTGGCGCCGTATGGTGGGCCGCCAGCGCCCGCCCGGAAAAACCACACCACCCGGCGGCTCGATCCGCAGGGCCCCGGAGCAGCAGCAATGGCGACGACCAAGGACTACGGCATCGGCACGCACACCTTCCCGCGCGGCTGGTTCATGGTCGCGGAGAGTGCGAAGGTCACCGACAAGCCGATGGGCGTGAAGTTCTTCGGCCAGGAATTCGCGCTCTATCGCGGCAAGCAGAGCGGCAAGGTCGTGCTGCTCGACGCCTACTGCCCGCACATGGGCACGCACCTGGCCCGCAACAGCACCTCGTACGTGTCGCAGGACGGCCCGGTGGAAGGCGATTCCATCCGCTGCCCCTACCACGCTTGGCGCTTCGGTCCGGATGGCAAGTGCAACCACATTCCCTACAGCCAGGGACCGATCCCGCCGGCCGCCAAGGTGCGCGCCTGGACCGTGCGCGAGACGCTCGGTGCGGTCTTCGTCTGGCATGACGAGGAAGGCGGCGAGCCCGACTACGAGATCCCGGAGATCGCCGAGTGGAACGATCCGTCCTGGGTCGTGGGCAGCTATGACGACCTCGGCACGGTCAACGTGCACCCGCAGGAGATCATCGACAACATCACCGACGTCGCGCACTTCGACCCGGTGCACGGCTCGCGTACCAAGTTCTTCGAGAACGAGTTCAAGGGGCACTCGGTCGTGCAGCGCATGGGCGGCGGCCACCGCACCCTGATCGCCGAGGGCGGCCCGATGCTGGTGACCACCGCCACCTACCACGGCCCCAGCCTGCTGTTGACGCGCATGAGCGGCCTGTACGACTCCTGGATCATCATCGCCCACACGCCGGTGGAAGACGGCGTGAGCTACGTCTGGCACAACCTGCTGGTGAAGTCGGCCACGGGCGCCGTGGCCACCGAGCAGGATCGCGCCGCCGGCCGCATGTACCAGGACGCGGCGCTCGCCGCCTTTGCCCAGGACTTCGAGGTCTGGAAGCACAAGCGCCCGAACTTCAAGGGCCTGTACGTGACCGGCGATGGCCCCTTCCTGAAGCAGCGCACCTGGTACAGCCAGTTCTACAACCCGCGGGCGAAGCGCGAGGAGATCCAGAAGAACGCCAACGGCATCTACCACGCCAAGGGCTTCGAGGGCGCGCCGGAAACCAAGGCGGCCTGAGGTCTGCGCCTGCTGCGAGAACGCCCGCCCTGCGCGGGCGTTTTTGTTGGTGGAACGCGGGGCGGGGCGCCCGATCCATCGCGGACACGGTCCGCTCCTACCAGCGCACACGAACGCCTCGTACGCGATGCGACGGGTCCGGGATCGCGGGAAGGGCCAAGTGCGGCAGGGTCCCTGCCCGGTATCGGACCCCTCGGCAGATCATCGCGGACAAGGTCCGCTCCTGCAGGTGTGGCGATTCTGTAGGAGCGGCGCCTAGCCGCGATGCGGCGGCGGCAGGGTCGCCAGCGTCGTCGCATCGCCAATGACCGTGACGCCATCGAGCGCATGCAGCGGCGCCTGGGCGCGCTGCAGGATCGCGCGGCTGCTGGCGACCGTTCCGCTCTGGCCGCCGACGATCAGCAGCCAGGCAGCCTCCGCCACCAGCTCGACCGGCTCGAGCCAGTCCGGATGCTGCACCGCCGTCTGGCGTGCCACGGCCTCGGCGCCTTCGGTGAGCGCGATCTTGTGCGGGTACAGGGCATTGGCGGTCAGGCCGCTGCCCTGCAGCTCGGCGGCAAGCGCCTCGGTGTAGCGCTCCAGCGCCGCCTTGGAAACGCCGTACAGCGCCAGCGCATGCACGAACTTCGCCGGACCCGGATACGGGATCGGCGGCTGGCGCGCCATCTCGCTGCTGAGATTGACGATCCGCCCCCAGCCGCGCGCGCGCATGCCCGGCAGGGCCTGCTGGGTCAGGTCGATCGGCGCCTCGAGATTGAGCTCCCACATCGCCTGGCGCGCGCCGCGGTCGATGCGGCTGGGCGGTGCATAGGCGCTGATGCCAGCAGCGTTGTTGACGAGGATGTCGACCGGCCCCAGCAGGCCCTCGGCGCGGGCGATCAGGCCGGCGCGCGCTGCCGGATCGGCCAGGTCCGCGACCACGGCAGCGGCCTGCCCGCCCGCGGCCACGATCTGCGCCACGGCGCGGGACAGAGCCTCCTGCGAGCGCGGCGAGGCCAGCAGCAGCACGCGCAGGCCGTGCGCGGCGAGACGGCGGGCGATGGCGAGGCCCAGACCCCGCGAAGCCCCGGTGACCAGGGCCACGCGCCCGGCGAGCGCCGCGGACGATGCGCGGGGCGCGCTCACAGCACCAGGCTGCAGGACTGCCCCACGTCGAGCACGCGCGGCAGGCGGCCGGCGCCCAGCCACAGCGCACAGCACACGCCCAGCTCGACGATCTCGTCATCGGCATAGGCGCCGCGCAGGCGCTGCCAGAACGCGGTATCGGTCTGGAGGCTCAGGTGGTCGCGGGCATAACGCTCGGCAAATTCGGCCGCGAGACGCTCGCGCGCGCTGAGGTCCGCCGCCTGCCGCCAGTCGAGCGCGGCGAGATAGAGCGTCTCGTCGACACCCTGCTGCGGGCCGGCGGCCCGGCGGGTGTTGATGCACACGCCGCACTGGTTGACGTGGGCAATCACCATGCGCGCCAGCTCGCGCTCACGCAGGCTGAGCTTGTCGGCGCGGGCGTAGACCGCCTCGCTGAAGGCAACCAGTCCGGCGGTAAGCTGCGGGTGCAGGGCCATCCAGCTGGAGACGTCATCGGCAACATCGATCTTCGGCATCGGGCTCTCCGCGGCGGCGCGAGGACTCAGGTCAGGTTCAGCGCCTTCTTCATCCAGTCCGGCATGCCGTAGTCGTAGCTCTTCTTCTCGCTGCGCTCGCAGATGCGCCAGCCGTCCGGCGTGCGCAGGTAGCGGTCGAGATACCACAGGCCGAGGAACATGGTGTCGTGGCCGCCTTCGGGGCGCGGGATCACCATCGGATTGAAGCAGGCGATCTTGCCGCTGGCCGTGTCGCCGCTGATCTCGAAGCTCAGGTTGCCGATCAGGTGCATGTAGTTCGGGAAGCTGCCCAGGGCCTGCGGCAGCCAGGCCTTCACCTGCGGATAGCGCCCATCGATACCGCCCATGGCGCGGTAATCGATGTAGGCGTCGGGCGTGAACACGCGGTCCAGCCGGTCCCAGTCGCGCTCGTCGATGGCGCAGGCGTAGTCGGTGACCAGCTGCTGCAGCTCCAGGCGATCGGCCAGCAGTTCCAGGCGGCTCATGGGGACGCGCTCAGAGCATCTGCATGTCGCTGGGGCCCCAGAAGGCGCGCATCGACGTGAACTTGCCGGCCTCGTTGAAGGTCATCACGTCGATCACGCGGATCACGGCATGGCCCTGGGGCATGTTCAGCTCCACATCGAAGGCCATGGCGGCGGAGTTGCCGTGCGAGGCGCGGATCGGCGCCACCAGCTTGAGCTTGGCACCGGTGGCCACGGCCATCTGGTAGAAGGCCGCGATCTCGGCCTTGCCCTTCTTGAGCGGGCTGCCGACCGGATCCTCGACGGTGGCGTCGTCGCTGTACAGGGCGGCGATGCCGGCCGCGTCGCCGCGGTTGAAGGTGTCGATGTAGGCCTGCATCCCGGCCTTCATCAGCTGTTCGTGGGCCACGCGCGTCTCCGTCGTTCGAGGGTTGGGGTCAGTCCGTCATCGTCGGCCCGGCCGCGGGTAGGAAAATCGTCCATACGGACGACGGACCCTTGACGCCACGGACTAGGGATTCATACTCAGGGTCCCGCAGGAAGCGCTCAGGCGAAGCGCGCCATCCAGGCACCCGCCGGGACCCCATCCAGGCAATGACCGGAGGACGCATCGTCAATGCCTATGTCTGCAAAATCTTTAGCCGAAGCCCGCAGCTCGGTCCGGAGGGACGCCGTGGCCGCATCCGCGCCTGATCTCGGCAAGGCTGCCGACCTCGCCCAGCTGGACCGCCTGCTCGGCGCGTTCTACGAAGGCCCCATGGAGTCGCCGCCCTGGCAGAGCGCGCTGCAGCTGCTCCGCGACACGCTCAAGGCCGGCCACGTCACCCTGATGCTGCGCCCGCCCTCGCCGGACAGCACCGGCGTGATGATCAACACCGGCCCGGTCACCGACCAGGGGGTGGAGTCCTACGAAACCCACTTCTTCGCGATGGACCCCTTCGTGCGCCTGCAGGAAGGCGAGGTCGTGACCGCGGAGGAACTGATCGGCAAGGCCTGGCTCGACAGCTCGATCTACAACGAATACCTCAAGCCGCTGGGCATCCG
>DASUDL010000059.1:0-11477 GCA_036275615.1 Solimonas sp. | reverse complement strand
CTTGAGCGCCGCCAAGCCGTCGGGATGGCGCAGGTCGAGCACGATGCTGCGCTTGTTGCGGTTGAGCGCCAGGTACATCGGTCCCATGCCTTTGCTGCGGCTGGGGCCGATGTAGCGGACGGTGTCGCCTTCGGGGGCCTCGACCTTGATCACGTCCGCTCCCAGGTCCGCCAGGATCTGGGACGCGAAAGGCCCCATCACCACGCTGGTGAGGTCCACGATCGTGACGCCGGCCAGCGGGCCGGCCGCAGGTTCTTGTTCAGCAGATTTCATGTGCTCGATGCAGGAGGTTTGAAGTAGTCCGGCATGCCCGCAGGCCAGAACTCGCCCCAGAGCACCATGCCACCGTCGATGTTGAGCGTCTCGCCGGTGATGTACTTGCCCGAAGGCGCCGTGAGGTAGACCACGGCTTCGGCGATGTCCTGCACGTCGCCGGCCCTGAGCATGGGATTGGTGCGGAAGAGGCCGCCCACGTGTTCGGGCCGGTAGTTGTTGAAGCCGTTGCTCTCGATCGCGCCGGCGCCTATGCAGTTCACCCGGATCCCGTGCTCGGCCCATTCGACCGCCAGCGTCTTCGACAGGGCAATCACCCCGGCACGCGACGCGGCCGTATGCGCCATGCCCGGCAGGCCGCGATCGACGGCGGCGGCGATCGTCACGATGCTGCCGTCGCGCTTGCCCTCCTTCACCCAGCGGCGCGCCGTGCCCTGCATCATGTACCACGTCCCGTTGAGATTCGTGTCGACGACTGCGTTCCACCCTTTTTCGGTGAAATCCATTGCGTGCGCGGCGAACTGGCCGCCGGCGTTGTTCACCAGCACATCAATACCCCCGAACCTCTCCCACACGGCGTCGAGCAGTCCTTCCACCTGTTGCGGATCGCGGATCGTCATTGGATGCACGAGGACGTCGCGGCCGGAAAGTGCGCGCAGCTTTGCGGCGCAGTCCTCCAGCGCATCGCGCTTGCGCCCGCAGATGGCCAGCGTGGCACCCAGCCGCGCGAGCAGAAAGGCGATCGCCTTGCCGATCCCGCTGCCTGCGCCGGACACCAGGACCACCTTCCCGGCGAACAGGTCATTGCGGAAGACTGTGGGGAGTTCGGCGAGCGCGGTGTCTCCGGGGCCGAACCTGGGTTGCTCCTCGCTGGCCGTCATTGCGTCTGTCCCTGGCTGAAATAGGGCGGTTTCGGAATCGTCCACAAGTCGCCCCACAGCACACCTCCTCCGTCCACGTTGAGCAGTTCGCCGGTGATGAACTTTCCGCTGGGGGCTGTGAGGTAGGCGACCGCGTGGGCTATGTCCTGCACGTCGCCCTGGCGCAACATCGGGTTGGCCCGCGGAAACTGCGCGCGGGCCTCATCCGAGTAATGCTTGAACCCGCTGCTCTCGATCACCCCCGGCGCGATGCAGTTGACGCGGATCTGGTGTTGCGCCCATTCGACGGCGACGGTCTTGGACAGGTAGGTCACAGCTGCGCGCGCGGCGCAGGAGTGAGCCACGCCCGGAAACCCGCGCTGGAAGGTCAGCACAATGTTGACGATGCTGCCGGGCTGGCCCATGTCACGCCAGCGCCGCGCCGCTGCGTGCATCATGGACCAGGTGCCGTTGAGGTTGTTATCGATGACGGCTTTCCAGCCGTTGGGGCTGATATCGAGCGCGGCCTTCGGAAATTGGCCGCCGGCATTGTTGACCTGCACGTCGAGGCGGCCGAAGTGGTCGTAGGTGGCATCGAGCAGGCTGTCGACTTCCGCAGGCCGGCGAATGTCGGTCGGGCACACCAGCACGTCGGGGCTGCCCAGCTTGCGCAGCCAGGGTTCGCAAGCATCGAGCTTGGCGCGGTCTCGTCCGCAAATCACGAGCCTCGCACCGAGCCGCGCGTAAAGAAAGGCAATGGCCTTGCCTATGCCACTGCCCGCGCCGGAAACCATCGCCACCTGGCCTTCGAACAGGCCGGCTTCGAAGAGGCGCGGCGCTGCGGCCAGCGCTTCGTCGTCCCAGCCGAATTGGAGCTCGCTCATGGGTCACATTCCAGCGTAATTGGGGCCGCCGCCGCCCTCGGGCGGGACCCAGACGATGTTCTGAGACGGATCCTTGATGTCGCAGGTCTTGCAGTGCACGCAGTTCTGGGCATTGATCTGCAGGCGCTCGGTGCGGTGGTCGTCTCGCACGAACTCGTAGACGCCGGCCGGGCAGTAGCGGCTCTCGGGACCGGCGTATCGGGCGAGGTTCAGCGCCACGGGCAGGGAAGCGTCCTTCAGCTTCAGGTGCGGCGGCTGGTTTTCCTCATGGTTGGTGTTGCTGACGAAAACCGACGACAGCCGGTCGAAGCTGAGCTTTCCGTCCGGCTTGGGGTAGGCGATGGGCTCGGCCCGATCAGCCGGCAGAAGGCACTCGTGGTCGCGTCGGGTGCCGTGCAGCGTCCAGGGCGGGGTCTTCACGCCTATCTTGGGCAGCAGCCACTGCTCGATGCCGGTCATCAGGTTGCCGACCCACCTGCCCTTCTTGAACCAGAGCTTGAAGTTGCGCGTCTGCCGCAGCTCCTCGTAAAGCCAGCTGCGCTCGAAGGCCTGAGGGTAGGCGAGCAGCTCGTCGCGGCGCCGACCCGCCGCCAGCGCCGCTGCGAGTGCCTCGGCGCACAGGATCCCGCTCTTGATCGCGGCATGACTGCCCTTGATGCGCGCCGCGTTGAGGTAGCCGGCGTCGCAGCCGACCAGCGCCCCACCGGGAAACACCGTCTTGGGCAAGGCCTGAGGCGTGCCGTTGTTGATGGCGCGCGCGCCGTACCCGATGCGTTTGCCGCCTTCGATGTGGGCGCGAATCGCCGGGTGTGTCTTCCACCGCTGCATTTCGTCGAAGGGGCTCATGTACGGGTTGGCGTAGTCCAGGCCAACCACGAAGCCGAGCGTCACCTTGTTGTCGGCAAGGTGGTAGAGGAACCCGCCTCCGAAAGTCCGGTCGCGTATCGGCCAGCCGGCCGTGTGCACCACCAGTCCCGGCCTGGCCCGTGCCGGGTCGACATCCCACAGCTCCTTGATCCCGATGGCGAAGCTCTGTGGATCCTTCCCGGCGTCCAACCGGTAGCGCGCGATGAGCTGCTTGCCGAGGTGCCCGCGCGCGCCCTCGGCAAAGACGGTGTATTTTCCGACCAGTTCGATGCCCAGCTGGAAGCCTTCACCGGGCTGGCCGTCCCTGCCGACTCCCATGTTGCCCGTGGCCACGCCACGCACGGCGCCATCTTCGTCGTACACGATTTCGGCGGCGGCAAAGCCGGGGAAGATTTCAACGCCCAGGGCTTCGGCCTGCTGGGCCAGCCATCGGACCACGTTGCCAAGCGACACGACGTAGCAGCCGTCATTGTGCAGGTTGCGCGGCACCAGCCAATCGGGCGTGCGCACGCTGCCGCTCTCGGACAGGAACAGGACGTCATCGCCGGTGACGGGCTGCTCAAGCGGCGCGCCCTGCGCCTTCCAGTCGGGCAGCAGCTCGCCGATGGCTCGTGGGTCCATGACAGCGCCCGACAGGATATGGGCGCCCGGCTCGGAGCCCTTCTCGATGACGACCACAGACAGTTCGGCATTCAGCTGCTTGAGCCGAATCGCCGTGGCCAAGCCCGCCGGCCCGGCGCCGACCACCACCACGTCATATTGCATGGCTTCGCGCGGGCCGAAGCGTTCGATCAGTTCCTGGGTGTTCACGTTTCCGACTTGCGCCTGGAGGCGCCCTTGTCCAAGCAGCTCGTGGAAAGAGGAACCGGCGGGGCGCGATCAGGCGCCATGCCGCGCTTGTAGACCATCAGCGTGCGCTTGAAGGTGCACACCACCACGGCGTCCTGGTTGAAGCCCTCCGTGGCGACACTGACGACGCCCAGCGAGGGCCGCGATCTCGACTCGCGCTTGTCGAGCACCCGCGATCGTGAATAGAGGGTGTCGCCTTCGAACACCGGGTGGGGCAAGCGCACGTCGTCCCAGCCGAGATTGGCAAAGACGTTGTAGGAGACGTCGATCACGGATTGCCCCGTGACCAGTGCAAGCGTGAGGCAGGAATTGACCAGGGGACGCCCGAACTCGGTTGTCGCCGCGTACCGGGCATCGAAATGCACTGCCGCCACGTTCTGCGTCAGCAGCGTGAACCAGATGTTGTCCTGCTGCGTGAGGGTGCGGCCGAGTGGATGGCGGTATTCGTCGCCGACGGTGAAGTCTTCGAAGAAGCGGCCCTCCCATCCCGGCTTGACGCTCATCCCCGCTCTCGCAGGAAGGTGCCGTCGAACACAATCGAGGTGATCTGCTTGACGAAGTCCTGGAACGAACCCTTTTGCGGGTTGTACCATTCGACCGTCCAGTTCAGCGCGCCGATCACGAACAGGCGAATGATGGCCGTGCTGGTGTCGGGCCGCAATTCGCCCCGCTGCAATGCGTCCTCCAGCAGCCGGTCCCAGTAATCCGCGTATTCGCGCCTGATCTTGCGGTGGCGATTCTTGGCAGCCGGGGGAATCTGGCCGTAAACGCGGATGTTCGCCGAGGTGAAATCGCCATGGTGCAGCAAGCCCCACAGATGGCCCTCGATCGCTGCCGCTACACGCTGCCGGGCAGTCGCCTTGGCGGGCAGGGAATTGACCCGCTGCTGCACGGCGTCGATGACGGCCAGGATCCCCTTGTCCAGCACCTCGCCGAGGATCTGGTCCTTGGACTCGAAGTGATAGTAGATGCTACCGGCCTTGATCCCCGCGGCGTCGGCGACTTCCCGCAAGGTCGTTGCCGCATACCCATGGTGGCGAAACAGCCGCGCGGCCTCGAGCAGGATCCGCTCGCGCGTCGCGCTGTCGGCCTCGACTGTCTCTGGTTTGTCGCGGGTCTTGGTTGCCATAAAAATCGCTAGTTAGGTTGGAGAAGGAAGCATGCTACCAGTGACGCAGAGAGACGACGGGTGCAGCGAGCGCCCTCTAACTAACGTATGTTCGAGAACATGATAGACTGGATCCGAGGTGCAGGCAAGCCGCAGGCGGCAGTACCTTGCCCCCGCCACAGCGGCGGGTTCTGCCCGCCGACTTCATCCCTTTCATGCCAAAACGGCCAAGGAGATCCGAAACATGCTGTTCACCGACGATCAGATCGCGCTGCGCGACGTGGCGCGGCGCTTCGCTCGCGAGCGGCTCAAGCCGCACTACCAGAAACGCGAGGCCGAAGCCGGTTTCGATCGCGCCCTCATGAAAGAGATCGGCTCCCTGGGGTTGATCGGCGTGGACCTGCCGGAAGAATACGGCGGCCTCGGGCAGAGCGGCGTGACCGCCGGCCTCATCACCGAGGAGATGGCCTACGGCGACTTCAACGTCAGCTACGTGCAATTGCTGGGATCGCTGATGGGGGCCATCGTGCACCGCAACGCCAATCCCGAGCTGGCGCGGCACTGGAACAGCCGTCTGGTGGCCGGCGAAGCCATCATCGGCCTGGGATTGACCGAGCCGCGCGGTGGCTCCGACGCGGCGAACCTGCAGGTCAGGGCGCGCCGGGACGGCAACCATTTCATCCTGTCGGGCGAGAAGACGTCCATCAGCTTTTCCGATCAGTGCGACGCGATCGTGCTGTTCGCGCGTACCGGCAAGCCGGACGCCGGCGCCCGCGGCATCTCGGCCTTCCTCGTGCCGATGGACCTGCCTGGCATCCAGCGCACGCGGTTCAATGACGTGGGCAGCAAGATCATTGGCCGCGGCTCGGTATTCTTCGACGACGTGCGGGTCCCGGCCGAAAACCTGATGGGCCAGGAAGGCAAGGGCTTCACGGAAGTGATGCAGGGCTTCGACTTCAGCCGGATCCTCATCGCATTGCAGTGCATCGCCGCCGCCCAGGCGTCGATCGACGAGACATGGGAGTACATGAAGGAGCGGCAAGCGATGGGCGCGCCGATCGTTCAGTACCAGGGCGTATCCTTCCCGATCGTCGAGTACGAAACCTTGCTGTCCGCGTGCCGCCAGCTGTGCTATCACGGCCTGGCCCTGCGCGACGCGGGGCAGCCCCACACCGCCGAGTCCGCGATGGTCAAGTGGATGGGGCCCAAGACCGCGTTCGACGCGATCCACCAGTGCATCCTGACTTTCGGGCACTACGGGTGGTCGAAGGACCTGCCGCACCAGCAGCGGCTGCGTGACGTGATGGGCCTCGAGATCGGCGACGGCACGGCGCAGGTGATGAAGCTGATCGTGGCGCGGGAGCGCGCGGGCCGGGTGGCGGTCCAGTACGCGGCGGAGAACCGGAAATGAGCATCTCTCCGCTCGTCGTCGGACGCGAAGGCGCAGTCGGAATCCTCGAACTGGCGCGACCGGACAAGTTCAACTGCCTCTCGCTGGCCTTGCATGCGGCGATCGAAGCTGCGATGGACGAGTTCGAGCAGCCCGGATCCGGAGTTCGCGCCGTTCTCCTGCGCGCGCAGGGCAAGAATTTCTGTACGGGGGCCGATCTCGAAGAAGTCAAGGGCCTGCGCAGCGACCCCGCCGCGATCGGCCACTTCATCCGCTACGGCCACCGGGTCCTGAGTCGCCTCGAAGGCAGCGACCTGCCGGTGGTCGCCGCGTGTCAGGGCCTGGCGCTGGCTGGGGGCAGCGAGCTGATGATGGCGTGTGACGTGGTGTTCGCGGCAACCGACTTCCGCATCGGGGACCAGCACGCGCAGTACGGGCTGGTGCCCGGTTGGGGCGGCTCGCAGCGACTGCCTCGCATCGTCGGGCTGCGACGCGGCCTGGACCTGTTCTTCAGCGCGCGCTGGGTCGACGCCCCTACGGCATTGCAATGGGGGCTGGTCAACTATGTGGTGGAGCCCGACAAGCTGCGGGAGGTCTCGCTGGCTTACTGCATGCAGCTCGCCACCCGCAGCCGCGGCGGCCTGGCGCTGATGAAGCGGCTGGCGCGTCAAGGCATGGACCGGCGCCTGAGCGATGGCCTGCAGCTCGAACAGGACGCGATGGCCACCGAATTGCTGAACGACGACGTGAGCGAAGGCCTGGCGGCCTTCGCTGCGCGCCGGCCGCCCGTGTTCAAGTGAGAGCCTGACAGCCGCATGACGATCCTTTCCTCGCGCGCATCCACGGCCGATGCGGACTTCAAGCTGAACCGTACTGCTTACGAGGCGCTTCTCGCCGAGCTGCACGAGCGCCGCCGCAAGGCCCTGGCCGGCGGACCGCCCAAGGCCCGCGAAAAGCACCTGGCGCGCAACAAGATCCTGCCGCGCGACCGGGTCGAGGTGCTGCTTGATCCGGGCTCCCCGTTCCTGGAGCTCGGCATGCTCGCCGGCGAAGGACTCTACGAGGGTGTGCCGCCCGGGGCCAGCATCATCACGGGCATCGGGCTGGTGCAGGGCAGGCCCTGCATGATCATCGCCAACGACGCCACGGTGAAAGGCGGCACGTATTACGGCATGACCTGCAAAAAGCATGTGCGCGCGCAGCAGGTCGCCTGGGCGCACCGGTTGCCCTGCATCACGCTGGTCGACAGCGGCGGCGCGTTCCTGCCTGACATGGCGAACATCTTTCCCGACGCGGGCCAGTTCGGCAGCATCTTCAACAACCAGGTGCGCATGTCCGCTGAGGGCATCCACCAGATCTCGGTGGTGCTGGGCCCCTGCACTGCGGGCGGGGCGTACATCCCGGCACTCTGCGACGAGATCGTGATCGTCAAGGAGCAGGGCTACATGTACCTGGGCGGCCCCGAGCTCACCTTCGCGGCCACCGGCGAGACGGTGGACGCCGAGTCGCTGGGCGGCGCGCAGATGCACAGCAGCGTGAGCGGCGTTACCGACCATATCGCGAACGACGACCGTCACGCGCTGGCGCTGACGCGGGAGATCGTGCGCGAGCTGGGCGAGCCAGCCAGGCCGCGCTGGACCAAGCAGCCCAGCCTGCCGCCGCGCTTCGACCCGCGCGAAATTCACGGCATCATCAGCCGGGATCCGAAGATTCCCACGGACACGCGTGAGATCCTTGCACGGCTGGTGGACGACAGCCGCTTCCAAGAGTTCAAGCCGCTGTACGGCGACACGCTGCTCACCGGCTTCGCCCGCATCCACGGGCATGAGATCGGCATCCTTGCCAACCAGGGCGTGCTGTTCCCGGAAAGCGCGATGAAGGCCGCGCACTTCATCGACCTGTGTTGCCAGCGTGACATTCCGCTGCTGTTCATGGCCGACGTCACCGGTTTCATGGTGGGCCGCGCCGCCGAGCAGGCCGGCATCGCCAAGGCCGGGGCGAAGATGATCACCGCGATGGCATCGGCCAATGTGCCCAAGTACACCATCCTCATCGGAGCCTCATACGGCGCCGGCTACCTGGCGATGTGTGGCCGCCCGTTCAATCCGACGGCCATGTTCGCGTGGCCGAACGCGCGCGCTGCCATCATGGGTCCCGAACAGGCAGCCACCGTGATGGCCCTGGTGCGCCGGCAGATCAACAAGACCGAAGGGCGTGAGTGGACGCCCGCCGAGGAAGAGTCCTTCAAGGCCCCGGTGCGAAAGGTCTACGAGGACTTCCAGCCGGCTGACAACTTTTCTTCAAACCTGTGGGTCGACGGCATCATCGAGCCGGTCGAGACACGCGACGTCATGGGGCTGCTGCTCGATCTGGCCTCGCGCACCGCGCCGAGGCCCACGCCCTTTGGCATCTTCCGGTTCTGACATGCAACGCATCCACAAGGTCCTGATCGCCAACCGGGGAGAGATCGCCTGCCGCATCGCGCGCACCTGCCGGCGCCTCGGCCTGCAGGTAGCCACCGTGCACTCCACCGCCGACCGCCACGCCCGACACGTGCGGGAGATTGGCGAGTCGGTCGAACTCGGTGGGCCCGCTCCTCCCGAGAGCTACCTGCGCATCGATGCCATCGTCGCTGCCGCACGGCGCGTCGGTGCCGACGCGGTGCACCCCGGTTACGGCTTCGTCTCCGAGAACCCGGCGTTCGTGCGGGCGCTCGAAGCCGCCGGACTGCTCTTCATCGGCCCCACGGCCGAAACCATGGAGCGGCTGGGCGGCAAGGCGCAGGCGAAGCGCGAAGCGGCGCGCCTGGGCGTGCCGGTGATCGCCGGCAGCACGGGGGGCATGAACGACCCCGGCGAAGTGGCGCGTGTGGTGCGGGAGATGCCGTTGCCGGCGTTGCTCAAGGCCGTGGCCGGCGGTGGGGGCCGCGGTATGGCGGTGATCGAGTCCCTGGACGGGTTGCAGGCCCGCATCGAGAGCGCGATGCGCGAAGCCGAGAAGGCTTTTGGCAGCGGCGAACTGATCGTCGAGCGCTATCTGCCCCGTGTGCGCCACATCGAGGTGCAGGTGGCGGGCGACGGCCGAGGCAACGCGATCCATCTGTTCGAGCGTGAATGCACCCTGCAGCGACGCCACCAGAAGGTGATCGAGGAAGCACCCAGCGCCGGTTTGGCGGCGACACTGCGCGATCGCCTGCTCGCCGACGCCGTGAAGCTCGCCGCTGGCGTGAACTACCGTGGGCTAGGGACGGTGGAGTTCGTGGTCACAGGGGACGAATACTTCTTCCTCGAGGTCAACCCGCGCCTGCAGGTCGAGCACCCGGTGACCGAGGAAGTCACCGGGCTCGACCTGGTTGAGATCCAGCTGGGTATCGCCGACGCCGGCCGCCTGCCGCTGGCGCAGGCCGACGTGCGCTGCCACGGACATGCCTTCGAGGCGCGGCTGTGCGCCGAGGATGTGCAGGCCGGCTTCCTGCCCACCACGGGTCGGCTGGAGCGAGTCGACTTCTCCCGCGTCTCGCTGCGCATCGAATCCGGCGTCGAGAGCGGCGACGAGATCTCGCCTTTCTACGACTCGATGATCGCCAAGCTGGTGTCGCACGGTGTCGACCGCGAGGCCGCCCGCCGCAAGCTGGGCGCGGGACTGCGCGACACCATCGTGATCGGGCTGACCACCAATCTGCAGTTCCTGCATGAACTTCTAAGTTGGCCGGCAACCATCGCTGGCAGCTTCCACACGCGCCTGATCGACGAAACGGTATCCGGCGCGGCGTCTGGGCCAGCTGCCGAGGCTGATGTTCCGATAGAACACCTCGCGGCCGCTGCGCTGCACTGGCTCGCGCTGCAG
Organism: Solimonas sp.; assembly: GCA_036275615.1. Taxonomy (GTDB): domain Bacteria; phylum Pseudomonadota; class Gammaproteobacteria; order Nevskiales; family Nevskiaceae; genus Solimonas. The sequence continues at coordinate 1,400 of DASUDL010000059.1, read as the reverse complement.
CGCGCGGCGACGCCAGAGCTGGGTTGCTGGAGCCAGGCCGGGGCCTTCACCGGATGGCGCCTGCGCACCGGCGCCATCAGCGCCGCGCCGCAGCCGGCGCTGCTGCTCAAGTCCGGCGACACTGAATGGCCGGTGCGGTTCGCCGCGCCCCAGGCGGACGGCAGCGTCGAGCTGGTCCTCGGGGAGCAGGTCACGAGCGCCTCGCTGACTTCGCCGCCGTCCATGGCCCAGGGCCACAGTCTGCTTCGCCTGGGCGCACGCACGGTGGAAGTTGCGATCGTGGGCAACGCGGCGGGGATCGAGCTGGCGAGCCCCCTGGGTCGCAGCGTCTTCACTTGCACGCCCTACCTTGGCGGGGCGATGGGCGAGGCCGAAGCCGGCGGCCAGCTGCTGGCGCCGATGATGGGCAAGGTGGTGGCGGTCCATGCAGCCGCAGGCCAGGATGTGGCGGCGGGGCAGACCTTGATCGTGCTCGAATCAATGAAGATGGAACTGCACGTCAGCGCGCCCTTCAACGGCGTGCTGGCGGGCATCCGCTGTGCGGTGGGCGACATGGTCGAACGCCACCAATTGCTTGCCGAGGTGGCGACCGCCGCCGGGGCGCCGCCGACTGAAGGAGCGCGGCCATGAATTCCTTCCCCCGCCGGGTCGAGTTCCATGAAGAGGGGCCCAGAGAGGGTTTCCAGATGGAGAAGGCGACCTACTCCCTCGCCGACCGCCTGGCGCTCATCGAGGCGCTGGCCGAGTCCGGCTTGAAGCAGGTGCAGTGTGCATCCTTCGTCAGCCCGCGCGCGGTGCCGCAGATGGCGGATGCGCCGGAGCTCTTCGCCAGGCTCAGGAAGCGGCCGGGCACGCGCTACACCGCGCTCTGGCTGAACGAGAACGGCTTCGAGCGCGCCCGCGCGTGCGAGCAGGTGGATCTGGACGGCAAGATCGTCTTCTACGTCACCGAGCCGTTTTCGCAACGCAACAACAACTGCAGCGTGGCGGAGAACCGGGAGCGCCAGCTTGCGTGGATCGACCGCTACATCGCGCTGGGCATCCCGCTCGAACAGGCCTACGTGGTCACTGCCTTCGGCTGCAACCTCGGCGGGCCGGTGCCGGTCACGGCGGTCACCGATGTCGTGCGATGGCTTGCGGACGCCTGCGCCGACCGGCACATCCCCTTCCCCGCCTTCTACCTGGCGGACACCATGGGCTGGGCCAACCCGAAGGAGATCCAGCGCCGCATCGGTGCGGTGCGGGAGCTCGTCCCCCAGGCGCGCATCGGGCTGCACCTGCACGATACGCGCGGCCTGGGCGGCGCCAACGTCTTCGCCGCGCTGCAGATGGGCGTGGAGCTGTTCGACAGCTCCGTTGCCGGCCTGGGCGGCTGCCCCTTCGCCGGGCACAAGGACGGC
>DASUDL010000058.1:0-20199 GCA_036275615.1 Solimonas sp. | reverse complement strand
GACTACGTGGTCAACGGCCAGAAGGTGTTCATCACCAATGGCCAGCAGGCGGGCTTGATCATCGTCGTGGCCAAGACCAATCCCAACGAGAAGGCCAAGGGCGTCTCGCTGGTGGTCGTGGAGACCGACAAGGTCCAGGGCTTCCGGCGCGGCCGCAACCTCGAGAAGGTCGGCATGCACGGCCAGGACACCTCGGAGCTGTTCTTCGAGAACGTGCGCATCCCCAAGGCCAACCTGCTCGGCAAGAGCGAGGGCATGGGCTTCATGCAGCTGATGGAACAGCTGCCCCAGGAGCGCCTGATCGTGGCCTGGGCCGCCGTCTCCGCCATCGAGCTGGCGCTCGACATCACCACGACCTACGTCAAGGACCGCAAGGCCTTCGGCAAGCGCGTGATCGACTTCCAGAACACGCGCTTCCAGCTGGCCGAGGCACGCACCGAGGCCATGCTGGGTCGTGTGCTGGTGGAGCGTTGCACCGAGCTGCTGCTGCAGAAGAAGCTCGATGCGGTGACCGCGGCCATGGCCAAGTACTGGACCACCGACAAGCAGTTCGAGATCGCGGACCTGTGCCTGCAGCTGCACGGCGGCTACGGCTACATGGACGAGTATCCGATCTCGCGCCTGTGGCGCGACTCGCGGGTGCAGCGCATCTACGGCGGCACCAACGAGATCATGAAGGAACTGATCGGACGCTTCCTGTGACACCGACGGGCGCCGGCACCCTGCGGCGCCGGCGCCCGTCGCTTTCAGTGCGGGCGCTGCGCCTGCCAGCGTTCCGCCCAGAGCGGCACCCCCGCGGCAGCGATCGGTCGCGCGGCGATGTAACCCTGCGCCAGGTCGCAGCCCATGCCCTGCAGCAGCGACCAGTCGCGCCAGGTTTCCACGCCTTCGGCCACCACATCCATGCGCAGGCGCCGGCCCAGGTCGATGCTGGACTCCAGGATGGACCGCAGGTCCTGGTCCTCGGAGGCGCCGTTGACGAAGGCGCGGTCGATCTTCAGTTCGGTGAACGGCAGGCGCTTGAGCCGGTTGAGGCCGGAGTGGCCGGTACCGTAGTCGTCGATCGCCAGGCGGAAATCATGCAGGCGGAAGCGCGAGACGATATGCAGGATCTCGGCGCCACCCAGCACCTGGCTCTCGGTCAGCTCGAGCGTGATGCGGTTGTTCTGGATGCCGGCCTCGCGCGCGAGCTGGCTGACCAGGTCCGGAAGATCCAGGCGCCGGATCGCCAGTGCCGACATGTTGATGGCCATGCCCAGGTCCAGCCCGGCCCGGCGCCAGATGCCGGCCTGGGCAATGGCCTTGTCCAGGACCGTGAGCGTGAGCTGGGTGATGTGGGCCGGCGAGGCCTCGGCCAGCGGCACAAAGGCATCCGGTTCGATCACGCCGTAGGCCGGATGATGCATGCGTACCAGCGCCTCGACACCGCTCAGGGTTCCGTCGGCCAGACGAACCTTGGGCTGGTAGTAGACGTCGATGCGACCGCAGGAGAGGGCGTCCTCGAGCTCGTCGGGTGTGATCATCATGGCCGGGCGGCGGCGGCCCAGGCGCTGACGACGGCGCCAGCGGTCCAGGATCGCCACCACGGCCTCCTCGGTCAGCGGCTTGGAGAGGGTTCCGAGCACGTTCAGGCCCAGGGCCTCAGCCATGTCGGCCACCGTGCGCAGCAGCTTCGGGTCCAGGCCCGAGAGCAGCACCACGCTGGCGTCGACATGGCGCGTCGCCAGGCCACGCATGGTCTCCACGCCGTCGATACCCGGCATCGCCAGGTCACAGAACAGCAAGTCGACCGGCGACGGGTGCGACTCCAGGGCCCTGAAGGCCTCGGTGCCGTCCCCGGCCTGCAGCACGGTCGTCACCCCGTGCCCCTGCAGGAACGCCGCCAGTACCTGGCGCACGCTCCGCGAGTCGTCCACGATCAGCGCCGTCGGCGCGACATCCGGATGCTGCTGCATCGATCGCCTCCGCCGGCCCGCGCCGGCCTTGTCTTCCTTACCTTGCGGCAACGGCTGCTCCGGTCCCCGGAGCCCGCACCGCGTCCTATCGTCGAGAACAGGCTTCTTCCATGAACAACCCGCTGCTCAACGGCGTCCGCATCCTCGATCTGTCGCGCCTGCTGCCTGGCCCTTACTGCACGCTATACCTCGCACAGCTTGGTGCCACAGTGGTCAAAATTGAGGAGCCGGCTGGGGGTGATTACACCCGCGCCCTGTCGCCGGAGCTGTTTGCCCAGGTCAACCGCGGCAAGCAGTCCATGACCCTGGACCTGCGCAAGCCCGAAGGCGTGGCCATCCTCAAGCAACTGGTGGCGAACGCCGATGTGCTGGTGGAGTCGTTCCGCCCCGGGGTCATGGACAAGCTGGGCTGCGGCTACGAGACGCTCAAGGCGATCAACCCGCGCCTGGTCTATGCCGCCCTGACCGGCTACGGCCAGACCGGCCCCTATCGCGACCGGGCCGGCCACGACATGAACTACTGCAGCTACGCCGGCGCCCTGGACCAGATCGGCATCCCGGGAGCCGGCCCGGCCCTGGGTAACACCCAGATCGCGGACCTGGCCGGCGGGGCCCTGACCGCGGCGGTGGGGATTCTCGCGGCGGTGATCGGCGCCCGCGCCTCCGGCCACGGCGCCTTCGTGGACTCTTCGATGCTCGACGGCACCCTGGCCCTGCAGGTGGTGGCCATGAGCACCCTGCGCAGCCTCGGTCGCACCCTGCCCGCCGGTACCGACATGCTCACCGGCGCCCTTCCCAATTACGCCCTGTACGAGTGCGCGGACGGCAAGTGGTTCGCGCTCGGCGCCCTGGAGCCGAAGTTCTGGCAGGCCTTCTGCATCACCGCCGGCCGCCCCGACCTGGGCAAGCGCCCGGTGGCGCCGGGACCGACCGCCGCCGCCGTGCGCGCCGAGGTGGCGGCCCTGTTCAAGACCCGCAGTCGCGACGAGTGGGAGCGTCTGCTGGCGCCGGGCGATGCCTGCACCAGCGGCATCTACACGCTGGAGGAGGCGCTGCAGAACGAGCAGGTGCGCGCGCGCGGCCTGGTCGAGGATGACGGGGGCAAGCCGGCGATCGGCTGCGGCCTGCAGTTCCGCGATGCTGCCGCCACCCCCTCGCACCCGGCCCCCAAACTGGGGGCGGACACCGAGGCCGTGCTGGCGCAGCTGGGGCTCGATGAGGCCGCGCGGCGACAGCTGAAGGCGGCGGGCGCTTGCTAGCCGGCCGCGGCTGGCACTAGCCTAGCGATTCCGATTGTCGGTCCCATCCCGGGCCAGAGCCGCGCAGCGGCCACCCCGAAATCCGGAGGAGAACTTTCCAATGTCGTTGCTGATCCGCGGCGCGGCCGCGTTGCTGCTCTGTGCCTGCGCTGCTGCGCAGGCCAAGGTGTCCGAGGACCAGGCCAAACGCCTGCTGCCGGGCGGTGACCTGACGCCGCTGGGTGGCGAGCGCGCCGGCACGGCCGACGGGCGCATCCCCGAATGGAAGGGGGCCTGGACCACGGCCCCCAAGGACTGGAAAGGTCCAGGCACCCGCCTGACCGATCCCTTCGCCGCCGACAAGCTGCTGTTCACCATCACCGCCGACAACGTCGAGCAGTACCGCAAGGAACTGACCGTCGGACAGCTGGCGATGTTCAAGAAGTATCCGCGCACCTACCGCATGCCGGTCTACGGCACGCGGCGCACCGCCGGCGCACCCAAGTTCGTGGTCGAGGCCACCTACCAGAACGCGCTCAAGGCCGAGTTGGGCGCCAACGGCGAGGCCCTGGTCAACGCCGTGATCGGCATTCCGTTCCCGATCCCGAGCAGCGGCAAGGAGGTGATCTGGAACCACAAGGTGCGCTACCGCGGTCTGGGCGCACGGCGCTGGAACGCCCAGGCGGCGGTCACCACCTCGGGCTCGTACAACCTCTCGAAGCTGCGCGAGGACATCTACCTCAAGTACGCCACCCCGGGCATCCAGGCGGAGCAGCTGAACAATGTCGGCCTGTACTTCCTGCAGGTGGTCACCGAGCCGCCGCGCCTGGCAGGCACGCTCACCCTGGTCCACGAGACCCTCGACCAGGTCAAGGAGCCGCGTCGCGCCTGGCAGTACAACCCCGGCCAGCGCCGCCTGCGCCGCGCGCCCAACGTCGGCTACGACAACCCGGGCACGGCGTCCGACGGCCTGCGCACCAATGACCAGACCGACACCTACAACGGCGCCACCGACCGCTACACCTGGAAGATCGCCGGCAAGAAGATCTACTACATGCCGTACAACGCCTGGCGCATCCACAGCGACAAGCTCAAGTACAAGGACATCCTGACGCCAGGCCACATCAACCAGGCCCACACCCGCTACGAGGCCCGCCGCGTCTGGGTGCTGGAGTCGAACCTGCGCGAGGGCACCAGCCACATCTACAAGCGGCGCACCTTCTACCTCGACGAGGACTCCTGGCAGATCCTCGCGGTCGACATCTACGACAAGCGCGACCAGCTGTGGCGCGTGCAGGAATCGCACAGCGGCCCCAACTACCAGCCCGACAAGAGCTCGGGCGAGGCCGCCGGCACCATCTCGCCGCTGCTCGAGACCGTCTACGACCTGCAGTCGGGCCGCTACCTCGCGCAGGCCATGAACAACGAGGATCCGGAAACCGCCGAGATGGACTTCAGCGAAGACTACTTCGAGCCGGACAACGTCAAGAAGCTCACCTCGAAGTAATCCACCGGTCGTTCACGAGAAAGCCCCGCTTGCGCGGGGCTTTTTTGTTGCCGTCGATCGCGCGCCTCAGCCGGCTTTCTCCCGGGCATGCGCCTGCTGCACCGAAGGCCGCGCCGCCACCCGCGCCTGGTAGGCCTTGAGGCCCGGCCAGCGGCCGAGGTCGATCCCGACGTAGCCCGTCCAACCCAGCAGCGTGTAGAGGTAGGCATCGGCCACCGTGAATTGGGCACCGGTGAGCAACTCCCGGCCTTCGAGCGCCTGCTGCAGATAGTCGAACTTCTTGCCCAGCTTTTCGCCGGCACGCTGCTTGTCCTCGGGCGTGGAAGCCGGGTCGAAGTACGGGGCGAAGCCCTTGTGCACCTCGGAGTTGAGATAGCCCAGCCATTCCTGCAGGCGGTAGCGCGCCATCGTGCCGTTGGCGGGCGCCAGCTGCGCCTCGGGCTTCTGGTCGGCGAGGTACTGGAGAATCGCCGGACCCTCGGTGAGCACGCCACCGTCGGACAGGCCCAGGGTGGGCACGTAGCCCTTGGGATTGATCGCCCAGAAATCCTGGCCGTCCTGCGTCAGCTTCTTGCGCGTATCGACCTTGACCGCGGTAAAGGGCAGGCCGAGTTCATTGAGCACGATGTGCGAGGCCAGCGAGCAGGCGCCGGGGCTGTAGTAGAGCTTCATGTGGATTCTCCGTGGGAGGGGGACAGCAGGGAACGGTGGCGCGCGACCGGCGCCAGCAGGGCTTCGGTCTCGTGCACCAGGGCAGAAAACAGTTCGTCGACCTGGCGGTGTCGCAGCAGGGGGGCAGCCTGCCCTGCCCAGAGCGACATCATGTCCGGCCGGCCCGCGGCGGCTGCAGCCTTGCGGAAGCTGCCGGTGAACCAACCCTGGATGGGATACGGCAGGATCTCGGCCGCGCGCGCGGCCCAGTCATCCACGAAGGCATTGCGGAGGCCGCGCGCCAGGCGGCCGCTGAAGGCCCGGGTGAGCGCTGTGCGCCGGGCCGTCGGCGAGAACAGCTGCGCGCGGTGCAGCTCGCTGGTGCCGGACTCGGCACAGGCGAGGAACGCGGTGCCGACCTGTGCCGCCTGCGCGCCCAGCATCAACGCGGCGGCCACACCGCGACCGTCGGCGACGCCACCGGCCGCGATCACCGGGACCTTCACGCAGTCGACGATCTGCGGCACCAGGGCAAAGGTGCCCGTGAGCGATTCCTCGGCGGACCTCAGGAACGAGACGCGGTGCCCGCCCGCCTCCATGCCGCTGGCCACGATCAGGTCCACGCCCGCCGCTTCCAGGGCCAGCGCCTCCTCGAGGGTCGTGGCGGCACCCGCCGTGACGATCTCCCGACGCCGGCATTCGCGCAGGACGTCGGCCGAGGGAATGCCGAACACGAAGCTGAACACGGCCGGTCGCACCGCCAGCAGGGCCTCGACCTGGTCCTCGAAGCGCCAGCCGTAGCGCTCGGGCATCGTCGGTGGCTGCAGCCCCAGGGCACGGTAATAGGGCGCAAAGCGCTCGCAGGCAGCCGTGAACGCCTCGGCGTCCAGGACCTGCCCACCCTCGTCGTGGTTGGAGACCCAGAGATTGAGATTGAAGGGCTTGCGCGTCGCGGCATGCGCCTGGGCGCCCAGCTCGCGGATCTGCGCGGGGGAGAGGTGCTGCAGGCCGTAGGCACCCAGCCCGCCAGCCTCGGAAACCGCTGCGAGCATGGTCACCGAGGACAGGCCGCTGCCGAACGGACCCTGCCAGATCGGGTAGCGCAGCTTCAGGCGCCGCGTCAGCTCGTTCTGCTGCCACATGGGAGCACTCCTGGCCGGGGGATCGGAACCCGGACCGGACGGAACTATAGGGGGCAAGAGTTACCATCGGGAACCAGATTACTTGCAGAAACTGAAATAATCGGGTTTCCTGCCGGTAACCGGGCATCACCCAGGGGTCAAGCGATGGTCAAGGTCCGCAAGAGCCGGGTAGCGCCGCCCTGTGCCGGCGAGTGTCCGCTGTCGAACTGCATGCGCCTGATCAGCGGCGCCTGGGCGCCGCACATCATCTGGTACCTGCGCGAGGGGCCCCGGCGCTTCAGCGAGCTCAAGGGCGACATTCGCGGGGTCTCCTCCAAGGTGCTGGCCGCGCGGTTAAGGCAACTGGACCAGGACGGCGTGGTCCAGCGCACGGTCATGCGCACCTCGCCGCCGACCGTCGAGTACCGCCTCACCGCCCTGGGAGCCGAACTGGTACCCGCCATTGCCGCAATCGTCGACGTCAGCCAGCGCCTGCGGCAGCAGCGGATGACCGCTCCACCCCCCGCCGGGGGTATGGATTTGCCCGGGCGCCGGGCGCAGGCTGCGTCGTGAGGCCGGGCGTGCGGCGAGACCATCGGCGGCGGTCCGGGCATCCCTGACCCGCGCAAGTGCGAGGCCGGTCACACGCCGACCCTGAACACGACCGCCCCGGGACATCAACAGTGACGCATATCCGGTTGTTGTGCTAAAAAAACTCTCAAGCTTGGCCGTATGGAAACGACGCGGCGCCAGGTCGTGACAGGCGGGTCCGCTGGGGGGCGGTCATGAGCAAGACATCGATGAACAGCAGTACGCACAAGCGCAGTATCGGGGTCTGGTCGCCCATCGCCAGGATGACGGCCGTTGCCGCCCTGTGCTGGAGCGCAGGCATCGCCGCTGCCGACATGTTCGGGCCTGTGCCCGAAAGCGGCGCGCAGGAATCCCTGCCGCATGACGACCTGGTGATCCGCGCCACGCCGGTGCCCAACGCACCACCGCCGCCGGCCCGGGTCGAGTTCGTGCCGCCGCCGGCCGTTGCCGCGCCGCAGCCTTCCGGCTCGGCGATGCAGCGCGCCCTGGCGGCGCATGCACAGGGCACGTCGCCCGCACCGGAGGCCGCACAGGCACCGGCGCAGGCCGCCCCCGCCGTCGTACAACCCGCAGCGGTCGCTGCCCAGCCAGCGCCCGTCGTGGCGCAGACGCCGTTCCCGGTCAACAACGCCAACTACCCGCCGCAACTGCAACTGCCGGCGGCAACGCCGAAGACCAACGCCATGACCGCCACCGTCACGCTTGACAGCGTGGCGGCCAAGCTAGAACCGGTGGCCGCCTCGGCGCCGGTCCAGCGTCGTGTCGCTCTCGTCATCGGCAACAGCTCGTACATCAGCTCGCCGCTGCCCAATCCCAAGAACGACGCCACGGCGATGTGCGGCAAGCTGGGCCGCCTGGGCTTCGAGACGGTCTGCCAGACCGATGTACCGACCAAGCGCGCGATGAAGGATCTGGTGATCGAGTTCACCAAGCGGCTCGCCGGTGGCGCCACGGCCCTGGTCTACTACGCCGGCCACGGCCTGCAGGTGAATGGTCGCAACTACCTGGTGCCCACCCAGGCCGATCTGCAGACCCAGGCCGACGTGGAGGACGAGACCCTGAGCGTCGACTACCTGATGCGCTCGCTCGCCGAGGTCGACAACCCGTTCAACATCTTCATCCTCGATGCCTGCCGCAACAACCCGCTGGGCCGCGGCTGGCGCAGCATGGAGACGGGCGGCCTGGCGCCGATCGACGCGCCCTCCGGCAGCGTCATCCTGTTCGCCACGGCCCCGGGCGACGTCGCCGCGGACGGCAATGGCGACAACGGCCTGTTCACCAAGCACCTGCTGGCCAACATCGACAAACCGGGCCTGAGCATCGAGCAGATGATCAAGGAGGTCAGCCGCGGCGTGATCTCCGAGAGCAAGAGCGCCTTCGGCAAGGAGCAGACGCCCTGGTGGAACTCCTCGTTCACGGGCGACTTCTGCTTCTCCGACTGCGCCAAGAAGAGCGATGACGAGGTCCGCCGCCTGCAGGAGGCGCGTGCCGCCTTCCAGGCGGAGCAGCAGAAAGCGCAGATGGAAGCGCTTGAGCGCGAGCGCATCTGGATGGAGCGCATTGCCAGCGAGGCCCAGGCCAAGGCTACGGCCGAGGCGCGCATGAAGCAGCTCGAGGCCGAGATCGCCAATTCGCAGGCGCAGAAGGATTACGCCCGCGCCGAGGAGGCCAAGCGCCTGCTCGCCGAGCAGAAGACCGCCTACAACTCCATGCTCAGCCAGATCGAGCAGCTGGAGCAGGAGAAGCGCGACCGCGAGCTCCAGCTCGAAGAAGAGCGCAAGCAGCGCCGACTGGCCGAGCAGCGCAGCGCGAAGGCCGCGGCCAAGAAGGCGACCGTCTACGTCCCGCCGGCGTTCTAGCCGGCGGCAGAGGCAGCCACGCAGTATCCGTTCGTTGCACCAACCAGCCGTTCGCACGGCATCACAGAGGGTTTTTGATCATGATCGACAAGAAGATCTTCACGGCCATCGCCCGCGGCACGGCCGCACTGGGCATCGGCCTGATGGCCTGCAACACCGCCTACGCCCAGGAGTCAGAGGAAGCCGTGGAAGCCGCGCCTGCCGCCGATTTCTGGCGCCTGAACGTGGGCGTTCGCGCCTGGTCCAATGACTGGACCACCTGGGTCGATGAGCAGGTGACCCCGAACACCGTCGCCGATGCCGACGGCAAGGAACTGGCGCTCATCCCGCAGATCAGCCTGCAGCTCGGCAAGTTCCAGGTCGCCTCCAGCTACATGACCTCGACGGAATACACCTTCAACGGCCTCGGCGGCGCCACGGCAGACCGCGACGAACTGGACGTCAATGTGGGTTATACGATCGTTCCGGGCCTGACTGTCTCGCTGGGCTACAAGTCCATCGTGCAGGAGTTCAACGGCGCGGCCGAATTCAAGTACACCGGCCCGACCATCGGCTTCTCGGGCTCCGTCCCGCTCGCCAACAACTTCGGCGTGTATGCCAGCTTTGCCTATGGCGCGCTGGATGCCGAGTTCGCCAACGGCAGCGAGCACGATGCCAAGTACGTCCTCGCGGAACCGGGCGTCAGCTACGTGATCCCGACGGGCAATGCCGGCGGTCTCGATGCCATCGTGCTGACCCTGGGCTACCGTTTCCAGTCGGTTGAAACCGAGCAGGACGGCGGCTTCGACAGCCTGCGCGACATCACCCAGGGCGCCTCGTTCGGCGTCGGCGCGAGCTTCTAAGCGCGTTCATCGTTGTTGTTGCAAGGACGGGAGCCGGCGATGGCCGGCTCCCGCTCCTGGAGCCCGGAATGAAGAGCATGCGCCACACTGCGGGGCTCTCGGCCCTGCTCCTGATGCCCGTCCTGGCCTGGGGCCAGGGCATGGGTCTGCTGGATGAGGATCCGGCCGTGATCGCGGCCCTGCCGCAGATTCCCAAGTACCGCGCCTTCCTGCCACCCCAGGTGGACCTGTCCGGCTGGTTCCCGCCGGCGGGCAGCCAGGGCACCCAGGGCTCCTGCGTGGGCTGGGCCGTGGGCTATGGCCTGCGCTCCTACTACTACAACCGAGCGCTGAATCGCGACAGCAGCATCGCGCCGCCGTTCAGCCCCTCCTTTGTCTTCAACCGCATCCGCAGCCAGCCGCCCGGCTGCGACGGCGGCTCCCGCGTCACCGATGCCCTGAGCCTGCTGGTCTCGGATGGCGTCCCGCCGCTGAGCGTCTTCCCCTATACCTACCAGTCCTGCAACAGCGAGCCGGACAACTTCGTGCGCAAGGAAGCGGCGAAGAGCAAGATCAAGAGCTACAAGCGCCTCGACGTCTCCCGCCCCGACGACATCAAGGGCGCCCTGCACAAGGGCCACCCGGTGGTCATCGGCATGAAGGTGAACAATGCCTTCCAGCGCCTGGGCGGCAACACCGTGTTCAGCGACGCCGCGCCGGCGCCTGGCGAGGGCGGCCATGCCATGGTCGTCGCCGGATATGACGAGAGCCGCCGCGCGTTCCGCCTGTTCAACTCCTGGGGCGACGACTGGGGCGACAAGGGCTTCGGCTGGGTCAGCTACGAAGCCTTTGCCAAGCGCACCCAGAATGCCTTCGTGGCCGAGGTGGATTTCGAGCTGGCGCCTGATGCGCCCCTGCGGCCCAGCGACCTGCCGCCGGCCGTGGTGGTCAAGCCGCTGGTGATCCCCAAGGTGGAACCGGCCCCGAAGCCCACGGTCGTGGTGAGCAATACCATCGTCGTCACACCGCCGCCCAGCGTGAAGCCGCCGGTCGCGGTCGTGACGCCAGTGCCGACTCCGAGCCCCGCGCCGGCACCGACCCCGGCGGTCGTTGTCACGCCGACGCCTGCGCCCGCACCGGCACCGGCACCGGTGGTGGTGGCCGTCGTCACGCCGACGCCCACCCCGGCCCCCGCTCCGGCTCCCGCACCCGCGCCGACTCCGTCCCCTGCGCCCGCGCCCACACCGGCACCGGCCATCGACTGGGCCGCCCGCGCCGAGGACTTCCGCGCCTTTGCCCGCCAGCGCAATTGCTCCCAGGTAGTGGCCGAAGCCAGCGCCCAGGATCCAAAGCAGCTGCGCCTGAGCGGCTTCGTCGGCGATGCCACCGAACGCGACGCCCTGCTGCGCAAGGCCGAGGAGCTGGGCCTGAGCGCCCAGGCCGGCGCCGTGAAGGTGCATGCCTGGCCGCAGTGCGAGGCCCTGCTTACCTTCCAGGCCCTGTTCGACCGCGACCGCAAGCTGCGCCTGCAGCCGAGCGGCACGGCCGGCAGCGACGGCACCCTGGAGCTACGCGACGGCCAGTTCCTGACCCTGGACATCACCTCGCCGAGCTATCCGGCCTACGTCTATGTGACCTACATCCCGGCGGATGGCAGCGCCATCCAGCTGATGCAGCCCCGGCTCGGCAGCACGGTGGTGGCACCCGCCACGCGCATCCGGCTCGGTGACGACCCGAAGCAGCGTCGCTTCAAGGTCAGCGCCCCCCTGGGCGAGGAGATGGTGATCGTCTTCGCCGCCGACCGGCCCCTGTTCCCCGATGCCCTGCCCTCGCTGATCGAGGAACGCCAGTTCCTCACCCTGTTCCGGCAGGCCCTGCTGTCCGATCCCAGCCTGCGCGCCGCGGCATCCATCGCCCTGCTGCGCACCAAGCCCTGAGGTATCCCCATGAAGACCCCGATCCGTGTCGCTGCCATCGCCCTGCTGAGCCTGTCCCTGGGAGCCGTCGCGGCCGAGCCCGGCGCCGGCGGTGACGAGGCCGAGGTGCAGTCGATGGTGCGCTCGCTCAAGCCGGCGCCGAAGACCCGCTCGCTGAGCTTCGTCGAACCCGAGGGCGGCGGCAGCAGCGCCACCCAGCCGCGGGTCGCGCTCACTGTCCAGTTCGGCCTGAACTCCGCCAAGCTGACGCCCAGCAGCACCGCCGCGCTCAAGGTCCTGGCCGCGGCCCTGCGTACCTCCGAGCTCGAGTCCTACCGCTTCGAGATCGCCGGTCATACCGACAGCAGCGGCAGCCGCCTGCACAATATCGGCCTGTCGCAGCTGCGGGCCGAGGCCGTGCGTGATGCGCTGGTGAAGGATTTCGGCGTCGACGCTGCCCGTGTCGCGGCCAAGGGCTATGGCCCCGACCAGGGCCTGGCCGACCTGCCGGCCAGCGACGGCCGCAACCGGCGCGTGGAAGTGGTCAACGTCGGTGCCATGACGACGCCCTGAGGCTGGCAGCCTTCGCCCCAGGGGCAGCGCCGCAAGGCGCTGCCCCTTTTTCGTCACCCGGTCCGCCGATCCGCTCATGAACCCGCTCCAGGCGCTCGACCGCCACCTGCTGAGCCTGCCGGCGCGGCCGGAACTGCGCGGCCTGCCGCGCGCGCTGATCGAGTTCGGATACTTCGGCCTCAAGGAAGCACGCGCCTGCCTGTTCGCGGGCCTGTTCTTCCTGGCGGTGTTCAGCGTGCCCCGCAGCGGCCTGCTCGGACTGCCCCGCTACGACGTCCTGCTGCTGGTGGCGCTGGCCGTCCAGGCCTGGATGCTCTGGCGCCGGCTGGAGACCTTCGACGAGTTCAAGGCGATCTGCCTGTTCCACGTGATCGGCTTCTGCCTGGAGGCCTTCAAGACTTCCAGTGGCATCCGCTCCTGGTCCTACCCCGACTTTGCCTACAGCAAGCTGCTCGGAGTCCCGTTGTTCTCCGGCTTCATGTACGCGGCAGTGGCCAGCTACCTGATCCAGGCATGGCGCCTGCTCGACCTGCGTATTCGCCACCATCCGCCGTACTGGATGGCCGCGCTGGTGGCCTTGCTGATCTACGCCAACTTCTTCAGCCACCACTACCTGGGCGACTACCGCTGGTATCTCGGTGCCGTGGCCCTGGGGCTCTATGCCCGGACCACCGTGGTCTTCCGGCCACTGGATCGCGAACGCCGCATGCCGCTGCTGCTGGGCTTCGTGCTGGTCGGCTTCTTCATCTGGCTGGCCGAGAACCTGAGCACCTTCTTTGCCGTCTGGCAGTACCCCGACCAGCTGGGCGCCTGGTCGGTGGTGCATGTCGGCAAATGGAGCTCCTGGTCGCTGCTGGTGATCATGAGCTTCACGATCATCGCCAGCCTCAAGCACCTCAAGGCCCGGGTCCACGTCCCCGAGTAAGCCGGGGCGGGATCACCGGCTGGCCAGCACTGCCGGCGTTGCCGGCATGCCCTCCCACACCATCGGCGTCGACAGCAGCTCGATCCGGCTGATGGTTCCCAGGTCCGGAACGTTCACCACCCAGCGACGGAAGCTGTTGCCATCGACGGGGTCGGAGGCACTGGCCGGCGGCGTGCCGCGCGCCTGGTTGAAGGGCCGGAAGCCCCCCTGTAGCAGCACATGGTGACGGGCTCCGCCGGCGTAGCTGACCCGCAGCGTGTAGTCGCAACCGCCGTTGCGGCAGTACCAGTAGTACTCCCCGGTATCCGGCACGATGCGCGCTCGCTCCTCAGCCTGGCTGGGATCGATGGTGCGCAGCAGGTTGCCGGTGTAGCGGATCGGCGGGTAGATCTGGGTGGCGCCCGTCGTGCCGGCACCACTGAGCGTCACCACGATCGCGTATACCGGTGTCCCGGTCTGCACCGGAAGATTCTGCTCCAGCCCGAAGATGCCGCCGTCGGTGGTGGCGGGACTGACGTTCACGAACTGCCGGTCGAGCGTGTCCCAGCGCTTGTAGCCACCGGGGAACGCGGCATCGCGCACCAGCTTGCCGCCGCTGTAGCGGTGCGTGACACCGTCACTGGCGAGCGTCGTGCGGCCTTCGAAGTAGCGCTGCATCACGCCGGTGCTGTAATCGGAGAAGGTGGCGAAGCGATAGCCCTGTGCCTGGTCCCCGGCGCCGCTCTGCATCGGATCCTGCTTCACGCAGCGACCGGCATCGTCGAGCGCACGTGGGTGACCGCCGAACGTGTCACCGGCGCAGCCGTTGAAGCGCGTGGCCGTGGCCGGCAGGAACGGGGCGAGGAACTCGCGGCGGAAGCTGTCGTAGCCCCAGGCAGAGCCATCGAGACTGCCCCACTCGTAGGGATAGCGACCCTGGTCGAAGGCCTCGCCGACATGGGGCAGTCCGAAGGCATGGCCCTGCTCATGGATGAAGATCCCGGCGTAGGCCTCGTCGCCGGTGCCCACGCTGCCGCCGCCAAGACCCCCGCCGGGGCCCTGGTAGGCGCCGGCCGCGTTGAGCGCCAGCAAGGGGGCGTAGTACTGCACCGCTTGCGGTGATTCGCCATTGGCCGACAGCAAGCCGCCGAGGACCCCCAGCACGGCGCTCATGCCCGCGAAGCCGTCCCGATAATCCTCAGTGCGGCTGGCGACGTAGGCCGGCTGCGCGACGCCGCTGCGGTCGCCCCGGGGACCGATCACGAGATACGGCCACTGCACCTTCCCGGCCGGATGATTGCTGGCGTCCAGGGTGGTAACCGGCCACTTGGCGAGGATTTCTTGGCGCGTGGCCGTGTCGGGTGCGCCGGTCAGCGTCAGCGGCCGGGCGGTGTTGGTCTCGGTGGCACCGAACACATAGAACGGCAGCACGCGCAGGGTCATGGCGAAGTCGCCGCCCACGATCACGTTGCGCACCGGGCTTGGCGTGTAGTTGTCGGCCAGAACCCGCAGGCCGAGGCCAGGGCGCAGCCAGTCCCCGGGCAGCGTCGCGCTGTGGGTCCCGCTCGCGTAGGCCGGACCGGAGGCCTCGGTCGGCGGCAGCTGCGCCGGGGGCGCCAGGGGCACGGTCCCCAACACCGTGGCCCCCCGGCGTCCCTCGAGCCGGGGATTGGACGCATCCGTGGCAGACAGCTTCACCAGCGCTAGGGCGGCACGGCCGCCGGTCAGGTGCAGGCTCTCCGTGGCCGTGACCGTTCCGCTGCCGTTGCGCAGGGTCCAGTTCAGGCCGTCCGGCGGCAGGACATGGGTCTGCGCCAGCTCGAGCGTGATCAGCCCCAGGGCTGTGAACACCGGGTCCACCTGCACCCGGACGCGATCGCTGGCGCTGGCGCCCCGGTTGTCGGTGACCGACAGCTGGAACTCCAGCACCGTGGTCGCCGCGACGTCGGGCGCGGTGAACGTGGCCGTTGGCGTGCTGGCACTCCCCAGGCTGACGGTCGGACCCGCCGTCTGGGTCCAGGCGAAGGCCACGAGCGTCCCGTCAGCGTCGCTGGACGCAGCGCCGCTCAGGCTGACCGCCGTGTTCTCGTTGACGGTCTGGTCACTGCCCGCCTGCGCCACCGGCGGGGTGTTGGCCGCGCCGGATGGCGCGCCCCCGCCCCCACCACCGCAAGCCGCCAGAATCCCCAGCACCAGTCCTACCGCGATCCCTCGCCACTGCCGCATCGATGATGCCCCTCGCTCTCCACGAAGGCGTCATGGTCATCGGAAGGCCGGGGCCTTGCCTCGTCTGGATGCAGGCCCGCCTACGAACGGTACCGCCGCGACGACGGCCGGTTGCCTGCCACCCCGCCCGGGACCACAATGGCGCGCCCCCTGCTCCCTGCCCGGCCTGGTGCCGCGGCCTCCTGCTTCCCGACCGGATCCCCCCGCATGATTCCCTTCTCCCTCAAGGTCCTCGTCTTCAAGATCTTCCAGTTCATCCTGAAGTGGGCCAGCAAGGTCCTGATCTTCCGCACGCCGCAGCTGTTCAGCGGCCCGGGGTCCTCGCTGCAGCTGTGCGAGCACATCGCCAAGACCGGCGTCTCCCGCCTGCTCATCGTGACGGACGGGATGCTGGTGAAGATCGGCCTGCTCAAGCCCCTCCAGGACAAGCTCAGCCAGCTGGGCGTGAACTTCGTGGTCTACGACGGCGTCCTGCCCAACCCGACGATCGAGCAGATCGAGACCGGCCTGGCGATGCTGAAGAAGGAAGGCTGCACGGCGATCCTGGCCATCGGCGGCGGCTCCTCGATCGACGCGGCCAAGGTCATCGCCGCACGTGCCCGCAACCCGCATCCCGTCACCTGGATGGCGGGCCTGATGCGCGTGGTGTTCAAGCCCTTGCCCCTCTACGCGGTGCCGACCACGGCCGGTACCGGCTCGGAGGTGACCATCGCCGCGGTGGTCTCCGATCCGTCGACCACCCGCAAGTTCGCGATCATGGATACCGCCCTGGTGCCGATCGGCGCCGCACTCGATGGCGCCCTGATGACCGGCCTGCCCGCGCCGATCACCGCCGCCACCGGCATGGACGCGCTCACGCATGCGGTCGAGGCCTACATCTCGCGCAATCGCACGAAGATGACCGACGAGGAAGCGATCGAGGCCACGCGCCTGATCATGCAGAACCTGCCGACGGCGGTGAAGGAACCCACCAACCTCCAGGCCCGCCAGAACATGGCGCTGGCCTCGTTCAAGGCCGGCGTCGCCTTCACGACCGCCGGCGTGGGCTACGTGCACGCCATCGCCCACAACTTCGGCGCCTACTACCACGTGCCCCATGGCCTGGCGAACGCCATCATCCTGCCGCGGGTGCTGGACTTCTCGAAGCCGGACTGCACTGACCGCCTCGCCACCCTGGCCGAGGTCAGCGGCCTGAAGAAGGGCGGCGAGACGCCGGCCCAGCTGGCCGATGCCTTCATCGCCCACATCCGCCAGATGAACGCCGACTTCGGCATCCCGACGCAGGTGGACAAGCTCAAGGCGGAGGACATCCCGGCGATCACCGACAAGGCCCTGTCCGAGGCCCACTGGACCTACGCCGTGCCGCGCTACATGGACAAGCCGGAGTGCCAGGCCTTCATTGCGCAGATGCTGCCCAAGGCCGCCTGAAGCCCCGGGTCGCAGCCCCAAAAAAGCCCGCCGATCGGCGGGCTTTTTTATGCCCCATCGACCAAGGCTTCAGCGACGGGCTGCGGCTTCGGCGCGGGCCCAGGCCTGGAGGTAAGCCTCGGCGGACCGGAACAGGTAACGCATCGCCTCGTCGCCACCCGGAGTCTGCTGCAGGTCGGCGAGGAAGTCCGGGTAAAGGCCATAGTGCGCGACACCGTCGCTGTTGAGGTCGAACACCCGCTCGCCGGTGACTTGGCGCTCGAACACCACCCGACCATCGTAGGAGCGGAAGGGGTACGCCAGCGGCCGGGTCGCGGCATCCGACCGCGGTGCCGCCTGTACATGGATGCCGTTGATGTCGGAGCCCAGGCCGGTCGCCAGACCCTCGGTGCTGCCGTGCACCTCGCGGTACAGCGCCGCCAGCTGCCGGATGAACTCCACCGTGACCGGCGCCGGCTCGTCCGGCAGGTTGGAGATCACGCCGCCCACCTCCAGGATACGGCGGCTGTCGCGGGCGTCGCTGATGAAGCCGGTATGCCCGGACAGCACCGGCACGTTGCGCGCCTTGGCGATATCCAGCATGCGCTTGCGCGCCAGCGTGCCGCTGTGGTCGGTCTCGATCAGGATGCCGCGGTCGATCATGGCGTTGACGAAGTAGTCGCCCAGGTCGGTCAGCCCGCGCGCGTTCTCGACGCAGCCGGTCAGCGGCGGGGCCGGCGGCAGGCCGGTCGCCTGCAGCAGCACGGTGTCGATGATGCCGCGCGGCCCCTGCACCGGCGCCTCGCCCGGCGCGGTGCCGTCGGCGGTCTCGCAGGGCACGGTTGCATAGGGATGGCCGGTATCGAGGATGTTGCCGCCCTGGTAGACGACGTTGAGCGCCGGATCCTCGGTCAGGCGCGAGCCGCCCAGCGCATTGTCGAACAGGTGGATCGGAAAGATGGCGCGCAGGCCCAGCGCATGCCACTCGTCGAGCTGGGCATCGATGTGCTCACGCGTGCACTCGGGGGCATCAAGGAACTCGCCGCAGTCGAAGATCTTCTCGTTCTCGGTGCCCAGGACCACGGCCATCTGCCCCGCCTCGATCACGCGCCGGGCTTCGGTGGAGGAGTAGACGATGCGGAAGAACCCCTTGCCCGGCCCGCCCTCCTGGGCGTCGATGTAGTCCTGCAGATCCAGCACCAGCTGCCGTTGCAGGGCGATGCTTTCCATCTCGTTGCAATCGTGCTGCTTGAGCGGCCAGATCTGGCAGATCACCTCATTGGCCACGAGGTGATTCATCATGAAGCGCAGCCCGCCCATCCACGCACGCTTGAGCCAGACGTAATAGGTCTGGTGATGCGTCTGCGAGCCATGCGCCGGCCAGTCGCGGAACGTGGGCCAGCCCTGCGTCTCGTGCGGCGGGAAGAAGCCGCGCTGCGGATTGACGATCGCATCGAGCGCATCGAGGCTGCCGTTGGGGCCGTGATCCTCGGCGCAGTTCTCCAGCGCATGAGGGATGCCGAAGCGGTGGAAGGGCCGACCGTAGCCGAGCCGCCCGCCGAGCGCCTCGGAGCCGCCCAGGTGCATGTGGGTCTCGGCGTAGCCGAACACCGTGCCATCCGGATTGCGGCCCTTGAACGGCGTGCCGCGGGCATTGAGCTGAGCCTCCGGATACTCGGTGCAACCGCTGGCGGGGAGGAAGCGGTAGCGGTCGGCGTCCGCGCCCAGGGGCTGGCCGGTCTGCGTGGCGACGACCGAGAAACCGCGCGCATCGAGATCGATGGTCCACTCGGCACCGTCCCCGGGCGTATCGAGCAGGGCCAGGCTGCCGCCCTCCGGCGTTGCTGCGAACGCCGAACCCGCCTCCCCGACCGACTGGCCGGCCTGATTGAGTGCATCGGCCAGCGGCTGGGCCGGGGTCAGCACCGCAACCACATCACCCGCACCCGAGACCTGCCAGCCCGCCTGCTCCACCACCGGCGCCACGTTCGTATCCGTGGACCCCGGGGCGGAGGCGATCGACAACAGCTGCCGCCCGGGCGTGTAGAACAGGTAGCGACCCAGTGCGGTCGGCTTCATGAAGAAGGGCGTGGCGGCGTCGCGCGCGTCCTGCCATTGCACCGCGCCGTCATCACCCGCCAGGAACTTGCCACTGCCGCGGTCCTGCAACACGAAGCAGGCGTTGGCCAGGGCGTAGCGGTCGGCAGGTTCCGCCGCCGCGCCGGGGCCGACGCTGCCGGGCGATCCGCGATCGCTGCCGGAGCAGGCGGCCAGCAGCAGGCCCGGCAGCAGGGCCAGGGCGCGCAGGGTGTTGCGAGGGTTCAGGGGGGCTGAAGACACGGCGGGACTCCGGTAGCACGGACGGGATCGGAACCCGCCACGGCATCAGGGCGCCATTATCGACAGCCGCGTACCAAGGGCCGGATGGTGAATTTGACTCAAGGACCGTGCACCGGTCCGCGCGATGTCAGTCCGCGTAACCGGGATTACGCCGGTCCAGCTTGCGCAGCAGGCCGGGCCAGGCCAGGGCCCCGCCCAGGCCACGGGTCACCTGCGCCGCCGCGGCCGTGATGCCGTCGAGGATGGGCTGGCCAATGCGCACCAGCTCGCCCCCACCGGCCTGCGCCCGCACCTGGATCATGCAGGAGGCTTCGAACAGGTACATGAACAGGAAGGCGTCGGCGATGCTCGGTGCGGCCGTGAGCAGGCCGTGGTTGCGCAGCATCAGGAAGTTTCTAGTGCCCAGGTCGCGGACCAGGCGCGGCTGCTCGTCCGGGTTGAGCGCGACACCTTCATAGTCGTGGTAAGCCAGCGAGGCCAGCACGAACAGCGACTGCTGCGACAGCGGCAGCAAGCCTTCCTTCTGCGCCGACACCGCCACGCCATTGAGCGAGTGCACGTGGAGCACGCACTGCGCATCCTCGCGCGCGGCATGGATGCAGCTGTGGATGGTGAAGCCCGCCGGATTGATCTCGTAGGGTGAGTCCATGAGCTTGCGCCCCTGCAGGTCCACCTTCACCAGCGAGGAGGCGGTGATCTCCTCGAACATCATCCCGTAGGGATTGATCAGGAAATGGTGCTCGGGTCCCGGCAGGCGCGCCGAGATGTGCGTGAACACCAGGTCGTCCCAGCCGTACATCGCCACGAGGCGATAGGCCGCCGCCAGGTCGACGCGGGTCTTCCACTCGGCCTCGCTGACCTGGCCGCGGAGGCTGGGGACGGTGGCAGGTGCGGTCATGGTCGATACTCCGGAGACAAGGGCAAAGGAGGGTCAGGCGACAACCTGCAGGCTCGCCAGGCGTGCGTACAGGCCGCCCTGCTGCATCAGGGCCTGCGGCGTGCCCACTTCGACGATGCGGCCCTGCTCGAGCACGACGATCCGATCGGCCCGTTGCACCGTCGACAGGCGATGGGCGATGACCAGCGTGGT
>DASUDL010000057.1:0-22432 GCA_036275615.1 Solimonas sp. | reverse complement strand
TGGCGACGACCGCCTCCCAGCCCTTCTTGCTGATCATCATCGCCGGCGACGGGAATTGCCCGCCGGCGTTGTTCACGAGCGCGTGGATCTGCTTGCGCTCGGCGACGACCTGCTTGATGCCGGCCCTGACGGCGTCCTCGTCGCGGATGTCGAACGCGACGGTCATGCACTGCCCGCCGTCCTCGCGGATCTCGGCGGCGACCCTGTCGAGCTTGTCGGGCTTGCGCCCGACCAGCACGACGAAGGCGCCGAGCGAGGCGAGCTCATGCGCCGTGCAGCGGCCGATGCCCGAGCCGCCGCCGGTGACGATGATGGTCTGGCCGGCGAACAGGCCGGGCTTGAAGACGGAGTTGTAGCCCACGAGGTCTCCCTTCGTCATGCCCGCGCAGGCGGGCATCCAATGTTGCGCAAATTGGATTCCCGCCTTCGCGGGAATGACGTCACAGGCGGGAATGACGTCACAGTTTCGACGTCAGCTCCGGCAGGATCTGGAAGAGGTCGCCGACGAGGCCGATGTCCGCCACCTCGAAGATCGGCGCCTCCGGATCCTTGTTGATCGCCACGATCGTGCGCGCGTCCTTGATGCCCGCCAGGTGCTGGATCGCGCCCGAGATGCCGATGGCGACGTACAGCTCCGGCGCGATGATCTTGCCGGTCTGCCCCACCTGCATGTCGTTGGGGACGTAGCCCGAATCGACCGCGGCGCGGGAGGCGCCGATGGCGGCGCCGAGCTTGTCGGCCAGCGGCACGATGAACTTGTTGAAGTTCTCGCCCGAGGCCAGCGCGCGGCCGCCGGAGACCACGCGGCCCGCGGACTGCAGGTCCGGCCGCTCGCTCTTGTGCGACTCGATGCCGAGGTAGCGCGTGTGCGTCGGCAGCTTCGCGGACGTGGTGACCTTCTCGATGCCGACCGCGGCGCCGGAGGTGGCCGCCGCGAACGAGGCCATGCGCACCGTCGCGACGACCGGCGACGCCGTGGTCTCGACCGTGACGATGGCGTTGCCGGCGTAGGTCGGCCGGTCGAACTTGCTGGGGCCGTGCACCAGCATGATGTCGGACACCTGCGGCACGCCCAGCAGCGCGGCCACGCGCGGCATCAGGTCCCTGCCGAAGGTGCTGCCGGCGACCAGCACGTGCGAGGCGCTGCGCGCCTTCGCCAGTTCGGCGACCTGCGGCGCGAGCACCGCGGCGAGCGGATCCTTGTTGGCCGCGTTGTCGACCTGCAGCACGGCCTTCACGCCGGCCAGCTTGGCCGCCTCGCCCGCGACCGCGGCGCCGTCGGCCGCCAGCACCACGACTTCCACGTCGCCGCCCAGCTTCTGCGCGGCGGTGACCGCCTTGGCCGTGCTGGAGTTCAGCTTGCCGTTGGCGTGCTCTGCAACGATGAGAACCTTGCTCATGACACCAGTCCTTTGCCCTTCAGCGCGCTGACGAGTTCATCCACGGTCTTGACCACCACGCCCTTGCCGCGCACCGGCGGGTTCGCCGTCTTGACGTGCTTGACCGGCGCCGCCGCCTGCACGCCGAGGTCGCCCAGCGACACGGCCTCGACCGGCTTCTTCTTGGCCTTCATGATGTCCGGCAGCTTGAGGTAGCGCGGTTCGTTGAGGCGCAGGTCGGTCGTGATCACGGCCGGCAGGTCGACTTCCAGCGTTTCCAGACCGGCATCGACTTCGCGGGTCACGGTCGCCTTGCCAGCGTCCAGTTCGACCTTCGAGGCGAACGTGGCCTGGGCGATGTCGAGCAGCGCGGCAACCATCTGGCCGGTCTGGTTGGCATCATCGTCGATGGCCTGCTTGCCGGTGAACAGCACCTGCGCGCCTTCCTTCTTCATCACGGCGGCGAAGGCCTGGGCGGCGGTGAGCGGCTGCACCTCGCCGGCTTCCTTGATGTGGATCGCACGGTCGGCGCCGAAGGCCAGCGCGGAGCGCAGGGTTTCTTCGTTCTTGTCGCCGCCGATCGTGACGGCCACGATCTCGGTGATCTTGCCCTTCTCCTTCTGACGGACTGCTTCTTCCATCGCGATCTCGTCGAAGGGGTTCATCGAATGCTTGACGCCGTCGGTGACGACGCCCGAACCATCCGACTTCACCTGAATGCGGACGTTGTAGTCCACGACGCGTTTGACGCTCACCAGTGCTTTCATCGATTGACTCTCGGTTACAGGCAAAAAATCAGGAACGGACCGTGAGGGCCCTTACATGTTGGCGTAGTTGGGACCGCCGCCGCCCTCGGGCGCGACCCAGGTGATGTTCTGCGCCGGATCCTTGATGTCGCAAGTCTTGCAGTGCACGCAGTTCTGCGCATTGATCTGGAAGCGCTTGGCGTCACCCTCGCCCACCACTTCGTACACGCCGGCAGGGCAGTAGCGCTGCGCCGGCTCGTCGTACATCGGCAGGTTCCTGGCGATGGGGATGGTCTTGTCCTTCAGCACCAGGTGGACCGGCTGATCCTCCGCATGATTGGTGCTCGACAGGAACACCGACGACAGCTTGTCGAAGGACAGCTTGCCGTCCGCCTTGGGGTACTCGATCTTCTGGCACTGCGCCGCGGGCTTGAGCGCAGCGTGATCGAGCTTCAGATCGTGGAAGGTCCAGGGGAACTTGCCGCCGAACCAGTTCTGCTCGATGTAGTTGATGGCGCCGCCGATCAGCGACCCGAACTTGTGCAGGAACACGCCGAAGTTGCGCGACTTGTACAGTTCCTCGTAGAGCCAGCTGCCCTCGAACTTCTTCTGGTAGCCGGTGAGCTCGTCGCCGCCCTCGGCGCCGGCGAACAGGGCTTCCGCCACCGTCTCGGCGGCCAGCATGCCGCTCTTCATCGCCGTGTGGCTGCCCTTGATCTTGGCGAAGTTCAGCGTGCCGGCGTCGTCGCCGATCAGCAGGCCGCCGGGGAAGGTCTGCTTGGGCAGCGAGTTGAGACCACCCTTGACCAGGGCGCGGGCGCCATAGCCCACGCGCTTGCCACCCTGCAGGTACTGCGCGATCACCGGGTGGTGCTTGAAGCGCTGGAACTCGTCGAAGGGCGACAGGTAGGGATTGGTGTACGACAGATCGACGATCAGGCCGCAGACCACGGTGTTGTTCTCGAGGTGGTACAGGAACGAGCCACCCAGCGCCTCGGTGCCCAGAAGATTCAGGGGCCAACCGGCGCCGTGCACAACCAGTCCCGGCTTGTGCTGCTCGGCCGGAATCGTCCAGATCTCCTTGATGCCGATCGCGTAATGCTGGGGATCCTTGCCCTTGGCGAGCTGATACTGCTCGATCAGCTGCTTGCCGATATGGCCACGGCAGCCTTCCGCAAACAGCGTGTACTTGGCGCGCAGTTCCATGCCCGGCGCGTAGTCCGCTGTCTGCTCGCCCTTGTGGCTCACACCCTTGTCACCCAGGGTGACACCCTTGACCACGCCACCTTCGATGATCGGGGTCTGTGCGGCAAACTCGGCGTAGACCTCCACGCCCAGCGCCTCGGCCTGATCCTTCATCCAGCGGCAGAGATTGCCCAGCGAGATGATGTAGTTGCCCTCGTTGTGCATCGGCTTCGGCACGAAGAGGTTCGGCATCTTGAAGGCGGCCGTGGCGCTGCGGAAAAAGTAGATGTCGTCGCCGACCACTTCCGTGTTCAGCGGCGCACCCTGCTTCTTCCAGTCCGGGAACAGCTCGTTGAGCGCGCGCGGCTCGAACACGGCACCGGACAGGATGTGGGCACCCACTTCGGAGCCCTTCTCGACGAGGCAGACGCTCAGGTCCTTGCCGGCCTCGGCCGCCTTCTGCTTGAGGCGGATCGCGGCGGACAGGCCCGCAGGGCCTCCGCCGACGACGAGAACGTCGTATTCCATGACATCGCGTTCGATGGCGGTCTGTTCCGTCATTTCTGGCTTTCCTGGCGGTCCCGGGCACCCCGGGTCTGGGCTTGGCGTGGCTTGGGGAGCGGCATTGTAGTGCAGTGCAGCACTGGCCGCAGCGCCCGGGAAACAGCGGCCCGGCGTCGCGACAGCCAATCCGTGCTGTTCAGGGTGTCCGACCCGCCCCGGCTCAGCCCTCCGGCAGCAGTCCTGCCGGGACCGGGACCGGGAAATCCAGCAGCATCTGGCCAAAGGCCTTGCCCTGCGGGTCCGTCCGCAGCGAGGCGGCCCCGCCATTGCCCAGCGCGTGGTACAGCAGGATGTTCAGGGAATCGCTGCCCGGCAGGCGCCAGCGCTCCACCCGCCCCTGCTCCCCGCCCGCCAGGACATGGGCGAAATAGCGCCGCAGGGCGGAGCGGGTCAGGGCGGCCTCGATCCAGGGCAGGTATTCCGGCTGACGGGCGATCACGCCGATGTTCGCGTGATCGCCCTTGTCACCGGAACGGGCCAGGGCCAGACGGATCAGCGGGACGGTGGTCTCCCCGGCCAGCGCGGGCGCGGGCGAGTGCTCGAGCTCCGGCGCTGGCGCCACATGCCCGCCGGACGAGGCCACCGCCACCGGAATGCGCCGGTCCCCGATGACGACCTCGACCGCCACCCGCTCCTTGGGCACCAGCACCGAATACAGCTTCGGGATCATGTGCGGCTCCGGTCGGCCGCCGCCGAAGTAGCCGGTGAAGCCCGGCGCCATGCCGGTGGCGGCCTGGGCGATCTCGCGGGCAAAGAGCTTCAGGGCCTTGGGGTTGGGGTGCTGGACGGCGATCTTCAACACCACCTCGCGCGTCGCCGCCGCACCGGGTCGCGCGTGCGGGCCGTAGCTTTCCTCGGCACCGATGCAGTGGATGTCGACGCCGCTGAAATCCCCCAGCTTCTGGGCCAGTAGCTGCCGGCGGACCTTCTCGACGATCGCCGAGGCCGAGGCGCGGCCCTTCCGTGCCGCGTCGATGCCGCCGATCATGAACAACGCCGCGCAGCGCATGCCCGCCGGATAGGTGGCGCTGACCTTGTAGCTGGCCGTCGGCGCACCACCCCGGCAGCCGCTGACCCGTACCCGATCCGGCCCCGCGACCTCGAGGCGTACCTGGGTGAGGTCGCAGACCACGTCCGGTAGCAGATAGGCGCGCGGATCGCCGATCTCGTAGAGCATCTGCTCCAGAACCGTGTGCGGCGTCACCTGCCCCCCGGTACCCTCGGGCTTGGTGACCTCGAACACCCCCGACGGCTGCACCTCGACGATCGGGAAACCCATGTCGGCGTAGCCGTCGCGGACCTGCTCCCAGTCGGTGAAGTTGCCGCCCGTGCACTGTGCACCGCACTCAATGATGTGTCCGGCGATCGATCCGGCCGCGAGCAGGTCGTACTGGTCGTCGCGCCAGCCGAACTCATGCATCAGCGGCCCGAGCACCACGGCGGAGTCGACGCAGCGGCCGGTGATCACTACCTCGGCGCCCTCGGCCAGCGCCCGGGCGATCGGCGTGGCGCCCAGGTAGGCGTTCATCGACACGAAGGTCGGCGGCTGGGGGGCGCCCGTGTCCAGCTCCCGCAGATCCGCGAATTCCTTGCGCCGGGGCAGCAGGTCGTCGCCGAGGACCACGGCCACGCGCAGGTCGACGCCGGCTTTCGCGGCGACGGCCTCCAGCGCCTGCTTGCAGGCCAGCGGGTTCACGCCGCCGGCGTTGGCCACCACCTTGATGCCGCGCGCCTTGAGCTGGGGCAGCAGCGGTGCCATCACGTGTTCGACGAAATCGGTGGCGTAGCCCTCGTTCGGATCCTTCATCCGCTTGGCGGCGAGGATCGACATCGTGATCTCGGCCAGGTAGTCGAACACCAGGTAGTCGATCCTGCCGCGCTCGACCAGCTGGGCGGCAGCAGTGTTGGTGTCACCCCAGAAGGCGGAGGCGCAGCCGATGCGGATCGTTTTCATGAGGGGTCCTGTGGCAAGAGTCCGGCCCGCCCCGCAGGGCCGTGCGAGGACGAGCGGCGCACAGGATCACTGCCGTCCGGCAACGGCGCAAGGAAAATGTCCCTTACTTGACCAATGCCGCCGTGCCCCGCAGCAGGCCGCCCAGCGCCAGGGCCGCGAAGACGCCAGCCAGGGCGTCGTCGATCATGATGCCCAGGCCGCCATGCACCCGACGATCGAGCAGACGGATCGGCCAGGGTTTCCAGATGTCGAACAGGCGGAACAGGGCAAAAACCGCCACCAGCGCCACCACGCTGCCCATGGCCCCGCGCGGCGGCCAGAGGAGCAGGGGCAGCGCCGCGATCAGGAAACCGACGATCTCGTCGAAGACGATGCCACCGTAGTCGTGCACCCCCAGCAGCCGCGCACTCTCGCCGCACACCCAGCAGCCGAAGGCGAACAGCAGCAGCACCGCCCCGACGTACGCCGGCAGCGGCAGCCACATCATTGCCAGGAAGAACGGTACGCCGACCAGCGTGCCCCAGGTGCCCGGCGCCTTGCGCGCCAGGCCGGCACCGAACCCGAAGGCGATGAGGTGCTCGGGCGTCCCCAGGATGAGCTGACGCGGCGGACGAGGCAGGGAATCGGGGGCGGTCATGGGAAGTGGCGGTAGCCGGAGGCGTCAAGCGCCATGATATCGCCGGCGGCATCGCGCCAACGCAGGCCCGGCTGCTCGCTGATGCGGCCGATGGGAGTCAGCGGCAGATTGCCCAAGGCGGCCTTGGCCTGGGCGTAGCGCCCCTCTGGCAGGCAGACGCAGAGCTCATAGTCGTCACCACCGCTGAGCTGCAGGGCCAGACGCAAGGCGGGGGGGGCGGAGCGGTCGAAGACCCGGGACGCCGGCAGGTGGTCGGTGCCGATGTCCGCGCCCACCCCGCTGGCGGTGAGCAGATGCGGCAGATCGCCGGCCAATCCATCCGAGAGGTCGAGCGCTGCGGTCGCGATCCCTCGTAGCGCTAGACCCGCATCGACACGCGGCATCGGACGATCGAGGCGTCGGCGCAACTCCGGATCGCAAGCGACTCCGCTGTTCAGCTGGCGTAGCGCCAAGGCCGCATCGCCGAGGCTGCCCGTGACACATATCAGATCGCCTGCGCGTGCACCGTCGCGCCGCAGGGCCGACCCGGCGGGCAACCGTCCCAGCGCCGTGATGGTCAGACTCAGCGGGCCGCGCGTGGTATCTCCGCCCACGAGCGCAATGCCGGTCTGCCCGGCGAGCTCGCCCAAGCCTGCACTGAAATCTCGCAGCCACCCGGCATCGGGCTGAGGCAGGCTCAGCGCGAGCGTGAAGGCATAGGGCTTTGCCCCCATGGCCGCGAGATCCGACAGATTGACGGCCAGTGCTTTCCAGCCGATGTCCGACGCTGCCGTGGCCTCCGGGAAATGGCGACCCGCAATGAGGGTGTCGGTGGTGACCGCCAGCTCCTCCCCCGCCGGCAGGCCCAGCAGCGCGGCGTCATCACCAATGCCCAGCCGCACCTCCGCCGGCAGCGGCGTCAGCCCCCCGAAATAGCGTCGGATGAGCTGGAACTCATCCATGCCCGGCTCAGTGTCCGGCCCGGATTTCGGCGGGACGCGCGGCGTGGGCCAGCTTGTCGAGCACGCCGTTGACGTACTTGTAGCCTTCCTCGGCGCCGAACATCTTGGCCAGGTTCACCGCCTCGTTCACGGCGACCTTCCAGGGGACCTCGGGCTTGTACTGCAGCTCGTAGGCCCCCAGCAGCAGGATCGCGTGCTCGACGGGGTCCAGCTGGGTCAGCGGGCGGTCGAGATGCGGGACCAGCGCCAGGGTCAGGTCAGGCGCCTGGGCCACGGCGCCGCGCAGGAGTTCCTCGAAGTAGGCGGGATCTGCACGACCCAGGCCTTCTTCCTGCTCGCGGAACTGCTTGAGCAGGCTGTCAGGGGTGCCTTCGTTCAGCAGCCACTGGTAGAGGGCCTGCACGGTCAGGCGGCGGGCCAGGCCGCGACGGCTCTGCGGCGGCGAGCCGGCGTTCTGGACCTCGTTCATTTCAGTTCCCCGCGCAGCCGCAGCATCTCGAGCATGGCGGAGGCCGCCTCGTAGCCCTTGTTGGTCTCGCCGGGACCGGAGCGCTCCTGCGCCTGCTTGACGGTGTTGACCGTCAGCACGCCGAAGCCGATGGGCTTGCCGGTCTTGAGCTGCACGTCAATCAGGCCACGGGCGCATTCGCCGGCAACGAAATCGAAATGCGGCGTGTCGCCGCGAATGACCGCGCCGAGGGCCACCACGCCATCGAAGCCGCCCTGCTGGAGCAGATACTGGCAGGCCAGCGGCACCTCGTAGGCACCGGGCGCCCGCACCTCGACGATGTGCTTGTCCTTGACGCCCCAGTCGGCAAGACAGGCGCGCGCGCCGGCGCGCAGGGCATCGACGATCTCGACGTTCCAGCGCGTTGAGAGCAGGGCGATGCGCGCCTTGGCGAATTCGCCCTTGCCCGGACGCTGCGGGGCGGCGTAGCCGGTCTTGGCGTCGGGGTTGGCGCGATGCTTGATGGTCTTTGTCTTCATGACTTACTGCGAAGGCGAAACGTACTCGACGACATCGAGTCCGAAACCGGAGATGCCCTGCATGCGCCGCGGAGCAGACAGCACCCGCATCTTGCGCACGCCGAGGTCGAACAGGATCTGCGCACCGATACCGTAGGTGCGCAGCATCGGCCGTGAGTCGTGGTGGTGATCCTCGACCTCGTCCTTGTTGAGCGAAACGATCTGCTGCACCAGCTCGCGCGCCGTCTCCGGCTTGCGCAGCAGCACGACCACGCCACTGCCCTCGTCGGCGATGCGCTTGAGCGCGCGCCGCAGCGGCCAGGCAAAGTCCTCGTGCTGCACGCCCAGCACATCCTGCAGGGTGTTGCGCAGGTGCACGCGGACCAGTGTGGCACCGGCGGAATCCACGATCCCCTTCACCATGGCCAGGTGGACGGTGTTGTCGATGGTGTCCTGGTAGGTGACCAGCCGGAACTCGCCGAACTCGGTGTCGACGTGTGTCTCGGCAACCCGCTCGACCGTGTGCTCGTTGTCCAGGCGATAGCGGATCAGGTCGGCGATGGTGCCGAGCTTGAGGCCATGCTCGCGCGCGAACTTCTCGAGATCCGGGCGGCGTGCCATCGTGCCGTCCTCGTTGAGGATCTCGACGATCACGGCAGCCGGCGTCAGGCCCGCGAGGCGCGCGAGGTCGCAGCCGGCCTCGGTGTGACCGGCACGGGTCAGAACCCCACCGGACTGCGCCATCAGCGGGAAGATATGGCCGGGCTGCACCAGATCCTCGGGGCGGGCATCGGCCTTCACGGCAGTGCGCACGGTGTGGGCGCGGTCATGGGCGGAGATGCCCGTGGTCACGCCGCTCGCCGCCTCGATCGATACCGTGAAGGCCGTCTTGTGGCTCTCCTCGTTGCGCGACACCATCTGCGGCAGGCGCAGCTGGCGGCAGCGCTCCTGGCTCAGGGTGAGGCAGATCAGGCCACGGCCGTAGCGGGCCATGAAGTTGATGTCCTCGGGGCGAACCAGCTCGGCCGCCATCACGAGGTCGCCCTCGTTCTCGCGGTCCTCGTCGTCCATCAGGATCACCATCTTGCCGGCCTTGATGTCGGCGATGATGGCTTCCGGCGGATCCAGCTTCTGCTCGGTCCGGTAGTCGGCCGGCGTTTCGGATTTGATCTTCAGGCTCATGGGATATCCCTCTCGGCCAGCAGGCGTTCCAGGTAACGCGCCACCAGGTCGACCTCCAGGTTGACCGCCTGCCCCGCCACGAGCGCGCCCAGCGTCGTGTGCGAGGCCGTATGCGGCACGATGTTAACGCCGAAGCGCAGGCCCGACACTTCGTTGACGGTCAGGCTCACGCCCTCGATGCAGATGGAGCCCTTGCGGGCGATGTAGCGCACCAGGTCCCGCGGGGCCTCGAACTCCAGGCGCCAGGAGCGGGCATCCTCGGCCTTGCCCAGCAGCCGGCCGATGCCGTCGACATGGCCGGACACCAGGTGACCGCCCAGCGGCTTGGAGGGCGTCAGGGCACGTTCCAGGTTGACGGCTTGGCCGGCCTGCCAGTCGCGCGCCGTGGTGAGCTGGAGCGTCTCGGCGGAGAGGTCGGCAACGTAGTGATCGGGGCCCAGTTCCACGGCCGTCAGGCAGACCCCGTTGGTGGCGATGCTGTCGCCCAGAACGGAGCCCGCGAAATAGCCCGGGGCCTCGAACCGGATGCGACGGTCACCGCCCACCTCCTCGATGCGGGCGATCCGGCCAACGGCCTCGATGATGCCGGTGAACATGGCGGTATTCCTTCAGGACAGCAGGGGACGCGCCGTCAGGCGCAGGTCGGGACCGATCTGGCGGACGTCCTGCCACTGCCAGCGCAGGCGCTGCGACAGGCGCTCGAGGCCCGGCAAGTAGGCAAAGGGTCGCCCCTCGTGGCCCAGCAGGTCCGGAGCGACGTAGCTGACCAGCTCGTCGACCAGGCCCTGGGCCAGGAAGGCACCGGCGAGCCGCGGACCACATTCGAGCAGGACCTCGTTGATGCCACGACCGGCGAGCTGGTGCAGGGCCGCCGACAGCTGCAGGGACCCATCCTCCGTGGTCGCCACGACCAGGGCTTCCACACCCTCCGGGCAGCGCGCGGGAGCACGTCCCACGCACCAGTAGCGCCGGGCCCCGGACGCCCAGACCCGGGAGGTCTCCGGCACCCGCGCCTGGGCGTCGAGGACGATACGGTCCGGCTGGCGAATGCCCTCGGCCAGACCGCGGACGGTGAGTTGCGGATTGTCGGCCAGCACCGTGGCAAACCCCGTCAGTACCGCCCCGGCCTCCGCGCGCAGGCGGTGGGCATCGGCCCTCGC
The DNA here is from genome assembly GCA_036275615.1 of Solimonas sp. Taxonomy (GTDB): domain Bacteria; phylum Pseudomonadota; class Gammaproteobacteria; order Nevskiales; family Nevskiaceae; genus Solimonas. The sequence goes on along the minus strand of DASUDL010000057.1, from coordinate 11,718 downwards.
CTCCTCGCTGGTGATCCACTGGCTCTCGCCGCTGGCCATGGCGGTACGGGCGTCGAGGCTTACGCCCAGTTTGAGCGTGACAAAGGGGCGCTGGCGCGTCATCCGGGCGATGAAACCGCGGTTGAGGCGCTGGGCCTCGGCCTGCATCAGGCCCGTGTCGACCTCGATGCCGGCGGCCTGCAGCCGGGCGATCCCCTGCCCGGCCACCTGCGGATTGGGGTCGACCATCGCCACCCAGAGCTTGCGGACGCCAGCCGCCACCAGCGCGTCGGCACAGGGCGGCGTGCGGCCATGGTGGCTGCAGGGTTCGAGCGTGACGAACAGTTCCGCACCCCGGGCGCGGTCACCCGCCATCCGGAGGGCATGCACTTCGGCATGGGGCTCACCCGCCCGCTCGTGCCAGCCCTCACCCACGACCTCGCCGTCGCGGACGACGACGCAGCCGACGCGCGGATTGGGGTGCGTACTCATGCGGCCGCGCTCGGCGAGCCGCAGCGCCCGGGCCATGTACTGCGCCGCCTTCGCGGGAGCGATCGACATGCGCGAACCGACCCTAGTTTCTGCGCGCCTTCGGCGGCTCGGCGTCGATCAGCGGCAGCTGCGAGCGGCGTTCCTCGGCGCTGGGCAGGGTCTGCAGGCGCTCGATCTCCTCGCGGAAGGCATTCACATCCTCGAAGCTGCGATAGATCGAGGCGAAGCGCACGTAGGCCACGTGGTCCAGATCGCGCAGTTCCTCCATGACCCACTCGCCCAGCTGCCGGGACGGAACCTCGCGCTCGCCGGTAGCCCGCAGCTTGCGCATCACCGCCTCGACCGCGTGATCAACCATCTCGGGCGACACCGGGCGCTTGTAGATCGCGTGCTCGATACCCTGCCGCAGCTTGTCCTCGCGGAAGGGTTCGGGGTCACCGCTGCGCTTGATGATGTTGGGCATCGACAGCGCAGCGCGCTCGAACGTCGTGAAGCGCCCGCTGCAGCGCTCGCATTCGCGGCGCCGCCGGACCTGGGTGCCGTCCTCGGCCAGCCGCGAGTCGATGACCCGCGTATCCGGCGCCTTGCAGAACGGACACTGCATGATCGGGCCTCAGCCGCCCTTGCGGGCCTGGTACACCGGGAAGCGGGCGCAGAGCGCCTCAACCTCGCCGCGCACGCGGGACACGGAAGCATCGACGTCGCCGCCACTGCTCATCGCGTCGACCAGGTCGGCGATCCAGCCGGCCACCTGCGCCATCTCCGCCTCGCGGAAGCCGCGCGTCGTCGAGGCTGGCGAGCCCAGGCGCAGGCCCGAGGTCACGAACGGCGACTTCGGGTCGTTGGGCACGGAGTTCTTGTTGACCGTGATGTGGGCGCGACCCAGGACCGCCTCAGCGTCCTTGCCGGTCACGTTCTTGGCGATCAGGTCGAGCAGGAACAGGTGGTTGTCGGTACCGCCGGACACAACCTTGTAGCCGCGATCGAGAAACACCTTGGCCATCGCGCGGGCATTGGCCACGACCTGCTTCTGGTAGGTCTTGAACGTCGGGTCCAGCGCCTCCTTGAAGGCCACCGCCTTGGCGGCGATGACATGCATCAACGGGCCGCCCTGGATGCCGGGGAACACCGCCGACTGGAACTTCTTGTTGAAGTCCTCCGGCTGGCCCTTGGTCAGGATGATGCCGCCGCGCGGACCACGAAGGGTCTTGTGGGTGGTGCTGGTGACCACATGGGCGTGGGGCAGCGGGCTCGGATACTCACCGGCCGCGACCAGGCCGGCGATATGGGCCATGTCGACCCAGAACCAGGCGCCGACCTTGTCAGCGATCTCGCGCATGCGCTTCCAGTCCTTCACACGCGAGTAGGCCGAGAAGCCGCCGATGATCATCTTCGGCCTGGTCTCGAGCGCGATGCGCTCCATCTCGTCGTAGTTGATCAGGCCGGTGGCCGTATCGAGGCCGTAGGGCACGATCTTGTATTGCTTGCCCGAGAAGTTGGCGGGGTTGCCGTGCGTGAGATGGCCGCCCTGGGCGAGGTTCATGCCCATCACGGTATCGCCCGGCGAGACCAGGGCCAGGAACACTGCAGCGTTGGCCTGCGCACCGGAATGCGGCTGCACGTTGGCGTAATCGCAGTCGAACACCTGCTTGAGGCGGTCGATGGCCAGCTGCTCGGCGACATCGACGTGCTCGCAGCCGCCGTAGTAGCGCTTGCCCGGATAGCCTTCGGCGTACTTGTTGGTCAGCGGCGAGCCCTGAGCCTCCATCACGGCCGGGCTGGCGTAGTTTTCGGACGCAATCAGCTCGATGTGCGCTTCCTGGCGTACGCGCTCGGCCTCGATGGCGGCGTTGAGCTCGGGATCAAACTGGGCGAGGGTCTTGGCGTGGGTCCACATGGGCGGCGCTCGTGAAACGGAACGAAAGGAGAACTTCGGACAGGACCGCACTCGGCGGCCCCGGGATCAATCGACGACTTCCAGCATCAGGTCCAGGGCGGCACGCGCAGGGCGGGCGACCTCGACGGGCACGCGGATCCGGTTGACGGTCTTGCCGGCCACCAGGTTGTCCAGCGTCCAGGCCAGGTGCTGGGGATCCGTGCGGAACATGGTCGAGCACATGCAGACCGTGGGCGACATGAACTCCACCTTGACGTCCTTGGCCCTCATCTCGTCGGCGAGGCGGTTGACCAGGTTGAGTTCGGTACCCACCAGCCAGTGCTCGCCCGGCTGCGAGGCCCGCACGGTGCGCAGGATGTATTCGGTGCTGCCGACGAAGTCGCTCTTCTGGCAGACCTCGAAGGCGTTCTCCGGGTGGCTGATGACCTTGCCCTGCGGATGACGGCTGCGGAAGTTGTCGATGTGCGCCGGCTGGAACATCTGGTGCACCGAGCAGAAGCCCTTCCACAGGATCATCTTCGCCTTGCGGATCGCCTCCGGTGTGTTGCCGCCCAGGGGTTTGGCGAAGTCCCAGACCACCATCTCGTCCAGGCCGATGCCCATCTTGTGGGCCGTGTTGCGGCCCAGGTGCTGGTCAGGGAAGAACAGCACCTTCTCGCGCCGGCTGAAGCTCCATTCCAGGACCGCGCGGGCATTGGAACTGGTGCAGACGATGCCGCCGTGGCTGCCGCAGAAGGCCTTGAGGTCGGCCGCGGAATTGATGTAAGTAACCGGCGTAACCGACTGATCTGGATCGATAATATCTGAGAGCTCTGCCCAGCACTTCTTGACCTTGGCCAGGTTGGCCATGTCGGCCATCGAACAGCCGGCCGCGAGGTCCGGAAGGATCACGGTGCGCTGGCCGTCGGTGACGATGTCCGCCACCTCCGCCATGAAGTGCACCCCGCAGAAGACGATGAACTCGGCCTGGGTGGTCGAGGCCAGTTGCGAGAGCTTGAGGGAATCGCCGGTGAAATCGGCGTGCTTGAACACCTCGTTGCGCTGGTAGTGATGACCCAGGATGCAGAGGCGCGAGCCCAGCACCTGCTTGGCGGCGACAATGCGGGCATCGCACTCGCTGTCGTCGAGCAGGTTGAAATGATCGATCTTGAGGACGGCCGACACGGTCAGACTCCACCTGAAAACGTCTGGAATCAACCAGCTATTGTAGCCGGAAACGGCCCGTAACCACTACCCCTTGGGGCCCGCCCCGCGCCACAAACCAGGGCACCGGACGGGGGATCCGCCGCCGCAGGGCTCAGGGAGCGGGTGGAACCACCACGTTGACCGTGGCGGTGTCGCTGAGTTCGACCGGCGCCGCCGTGGTGCCGCCGGTGCGCTTGGCGGTCAGGGTGATCGGTGCCGTGCTGGCGGTCGACTTGAGCGCGATGGCGATACCGGCGGCCGGGAGCGCGCCGGTCGGCACGAACACCACCGTCGGCTCGCTGCTTGACCAGGTGACATGGCGGGTGATGTCCTGGCTGGCTGCGCCGCCATCAAAGCTGCCAGTCGCCGTGAACTGCTGGGTGCCCAGCGCATTCATCGTGGCCGTGTCCGGCGTCACCGTGATGCCCTCGAGCGTCCGCGTGGCCACCGTGAAGTCCAGACCATTGCTGACGGTCTTGACGTTGCTGTCCTCGGTCGCGCCCGCCGGACGGAAGGTCTCGGTGAACTCGGCGGTGATCGTCACCGGACCCGTCGTGTTCGCGGCCGCATTGACGAAGTTGCGGGCACCGACCAGGCCCACGCCCAGAGAGGTCTGCGTGGTCGGCGAGAACTTGTAGGAGGTCTTCAGCTGGGTCGAGACATCCTGCGTCTCGGTGCTGTCAACGAAGCTGGCGATGACCTTGAGCGCCTCGGTCGTGTCCTTGATCAATTCGCCGCCAGCAGCGGCAAACTCGCGGGTCATGCTCAACCCTGCGACGCGGCGGATGTGCAGGTCAGCCGTACGGGTGCCTTCTAGGCCCGAGCCCGCCGGGCACTCCGGAAATTTGGCCTGTACCGTCAGGTCGCCCACCTTGCCCTTCGAGACGATCGCGCCATTGAACTGGCCGATCGTGGCGACATCGTCATCCTCGGTGGCGAAGGACCACTCGGCCTGGTTCGTCACGTCGAGCGTGAACCCATCGATCACGGCCTTGGCCTTCATGCTGCCCGCAGTCACGAAGGCCATGGTCTGGCTCAGCGGCTCGATGCGGATCTCGGTCGGCTTGCGAACGGCCGACACCTCGTAGGTAGCGACCAGGCCGACGAACTCGGCAGTAATCGTCACCGGCGTATTGCTCTCGGCGCGCGGGATCAGGGTGCCCTTCTGGTAGACCAGTTCGGTGCTGCCGGGAATGAAGATATCGCCGTTGCTCACGGCCAGCACGGCCGGATTGGACGACGTCCAGCGCGCGCGGAGGGTGTCGTTGCTCGCACCGCCATTGGTGAAATCGGTGATCAGCTGCAGCTGGTCACGAAAGCACAGATAGGACTCGGTCCTCGCAGTATCCAGCAGACTGCTGACCCGGATCACACGCACGGATTCCGGCTTGTTGCCGTCGCCGATGCCTCCCACGCTGCAGGCGGCGAGGCTCGCCAGGGCGAGACCGGCCAGGAGGATGCGGGACGAGGCGGTGAAGCTCGGCATGTCGGATACCTTGGATCGGAACGGTAAGGAACGCGCGACCGGTCAGGCCGGCTTCGCCGCGTCCTTGGGCTGGACCGTGGAGCGGATGTGGAGTTCCCGCAGCTGGCGCGGATCGACCTGGCTGGGCGCGCTGGTGAGTGGGCAATGGGCGGTCTGCGTCTTCGGGAAGGCAATAACCTCGCGGATGCTCTGGCCGCCGGCCATCAGCATGATCATGCGGTCGATGCCGATCGCCAGGCCGCCATGCGGCGGGGCGCCGTAGGACAGGGCCTCCAGCAGGAAGCCAAACTTCTCCTGCTGCTCCTCGGCACCGATCCCCAGGAGTTCGAACACGGCCTGCTGCACGTCGGCGCTATGAATACGCACGCTGCCGCCACCGAGCTCGATGCCGTTGAGGACGATATCGTAGCCCTGAGACAGCATGGTGCCGGGGTTGGCCTTGAGCGCCGTCGCGTCATAGGGCTTGGGCGCCGTGAACGGGTGATGCAGCGAGGCCCAGCGGCCGCCGTCGCGATCGTCCCATTCGAACATCGGCCAGTCGACGACCCAGAGGGCCTTCCAGCCGGCGGCGGTCAGTCCCAGGTCGTTGCCGAGCTTCAGGCGCAAGGCGCCCAGCGCGTCGCATACGATTTTCCACTGGTCGGCGCCGAAGAAGATCACGTCGCCGTCCTCGGCGCCCGTGCGCTCGAGGATGCCGGCCAGCGCTGCATCATGCAGGTTCTTGACGATCGGCGACTGCAGGCCGTCGCGACCCTTGGCCTTCTCGTTGACGACGATGTAGGCCAGGCCCTTGGCGCCGTAGATCTTCACGAACTCGGTGCACTTGTCGATCTCGCCGCGCGAGAGCTTCTCGCGGCCGCCCGGCACGCGCAGTGCCGTGACGCGGCACTTCGGGTCCTTGGCGGGGCCAGAGAAAACCTTGAAGTCGACATCCGTGAGCAGGTCCTTGACCTCGACCAGGGTCAGCGGATTGCGCAGGTCGGGCTTGTCGGAGCCATAGCGGTCCATGGCCTCGGCATAGGCCATGTGCGGCAGGGTGCCGAGGTCCACGCCCAGCAGGCTCTGGAACAGGTCCTTCACCAGGCCCTCGATCAGGCCCATGATCTCGTCCTGCGTCAGGAACGAGGTCTCGACGTCGAGCTGGGTGAATTCGGGCTGGCGGTCAGCGCGCAGGTCTTCGTCGCGGAAGCAGCGCGCAATCTGGTAGTAGCGGTCCAGGCCCGACATCATCAGCAGCTGCTTGAACAGCTGTGGCGATTGCGGCAGCGCAAAGAACGAGCCCGGATGCGTGCGGCTCGGCACCAGGTAGTCGCGCGCGCCCTCGGGCGTGGCCTTGGTCAGGATCGGCGTCTCGACGTCCACGAAGCCATGGGCGTCCATGTAGCTGCGGATGCGCTTGATCACCTCGTGGCGCAGGCGCAGGTTCTTCTGCATCTGCGGGCGACGCAGGTCGATGTAACGGTACTTGAGGCGCGTGTCCTCGCCCACCGTCTCGTCATCTGGATGGAACGGCGGGGTCTCGGCCTTGTTGAGCAGCACCAGCTCCTTGCCGAGCAGTTCGATCTTGCCGGTGCTCAGGCCCGTGTTTTCGGTGCCGGCGGGACGCGGTCGCACGCGACCGGTGATCTTCACCACATACTCGGAGCGCAGCTTGTCGGCCGCCTCGAAGGCTTCGCGCGTGTCCGGGTCGAACACGCACTGCAGCAGGCCCTCGCGGTCGCGGAGGTCGATGAAGATGACACCGCCGTGGTCGCGACGACGGTGGACCCAGCCGCAAACGGTGACGGTCTGGCCGGTGAGCTGTTCGGTCACCTGGCCGCAGTAATGGCTACGCATGTTGGTCTGCTTCTGGGGCCGGGCCGCGGCGATGCCGCAGGGCCGGCTCATGGACTTTTGAAGAGGCCGCGTAGTGTACCCGCGACCGGGGCGAGCCGGGAGCGCTGTCCCCTGCCCCGCCTGGCGCCGCTCAGGCGGCGGCGTCGGCCTTGGCGGCGCAGCCCGGCTTCTCGCAGCCACTCGGGGTGCAGGCCGCGCCGGCGCTGTCGCCCGCCACGTTCTTCTTGGCGCCCGACTTGAAATCGGTCTCGTACCAGCCGCCGCCACTCAGGCGGAACCCGGCGGCTGATACCTGCTTGCTCAGGGCCGGCTTGCCGCACTCGGGGCAGTCGCGCGCAGGGGGATCCGAGATCTTGTGCATGACCTCGGTGTCGGCACCGCAGGCCTGGCAGCTGTATTCGTAGATCGGCATGTAACGTCTCGGCTTGGCAACACGGTTGCCAGTGGGGGCCAGCCCCCTATTTTCAAGCCTCGGGGGGGCGGAATCCAGTCCGGCGGGCGTCGGCGACCGCCTGCCGCAGCCGCTGCAGCAGCACACCCGCTTGATACTGCCCCTTGACCAGGTAGTCCTGGGCTCCGGCGCGCAGGGCGGCCCGGGCATGGGCCTCGCTATCCAGGCCTGTCAGCACCACCACCGCCGCCGTGGGTGCCGCCGCCCGGACCAGGGGCAGGCTGTCCAGGCCCCGGCCATCCGGCAGGCCCAGGTCCAGCAGGATGCAGTCGTAGGTACCCTCGGCCAGGCGCGCGAGGGCCTCGGACAGGGCGCCGGCCTCGTCCAGGCGCAGCTCGCCGGACTGCAGGGCGTCGGCCAGGACCGCGCGAAACAGGGCCACGTCCAGCCGCGAATCCTCCACGAGGAGCACGGACAAGGTACCCGGCAGGCTCACGGCGCGGCCTCCGCGACCGGCGGCAGCTGGACCACGCCCAGCCAGAACTCCTGGATCAGCCGGCTGAGCTTCGAAAACTCCGCGAAATCCACGGGCTTGACCAGGTAGGCGTTGGCATGCGCCGCGTAGCAGTCCAGAACGTCCCGATCCGCCTTCGAGGTGCTCAGCACCAGCACCGGGATCGACGCCAGGGCCGGGGTCTGCTTGAGCTCGCGCAGCACCTCGCGCCCGTCGCGGCGCGGCAGGTTCAGGTCGAGCAGCACCAGGTCCGGGCGCGGCAGCGCGGCATGATCGCCCTGCCGGTGCAGCATCTGCAGCGCCTGCTCGCCATCGCGGGCGATCAGCAGCTCGTGGGCAAAGCCGGCCTGGCGGAAGACCTCCTGGGCCAGGCGGACATCGGCTGGATTGTCCTCCACCAGCATCAGGACCGGCTTGCGACGCGCGCTGCCGCGGGGGTCGGTGGTCATGAGCCGGAGCGTCCGGAGACGCGGGGCGACGAATGGGGGGGCATCGGCGGGCCAGGTCGTGTCAGGGGGTGGGTCCGGTACAATTTAGCCGGTTACGCCGCGGACGTGGGTGCCGCTCCTCCGCCGCCTCCCTTCCGACCTCCATGCAAGACGATCTCCGCCGCGGCGCCCTCCACGCGATCTACGCAGCCGCCGCCTTTGCGGTGACGGGCGCCTGCATCAAGGCCGCGTCGGCCGATACGCCGAACGAGATCGTCGTCTTCGTGCGCTGCCTGGTGAGCCTGCTGGTCCTCGCCCCCTGGCTGCTGCGCCAGGGCGGCGCCGGCATCCGCACGCAGCGCCTGGGTGGGCATCTCTGGCGCGCAGCCTTCGGCGTGGCGGCCATGTACAGCTTCTTCTACGCGATCGCCCGCCTGCCGCTGGCCGAGGCCATGCTGCTGACCTATTCCACCCCGCTGTGGGTGCCGTTCATTGCCTGGTTCTGGATCCAGGAACGGCCCCCGCTGGTGGTGTTTCCGGCGATCCTGCTCGGACTCGTCGGCATCGCCCTGATCGTCAAGCCCGGCGCCCAGGCGATTCCCTGGCAGGCCGGCCTGGTCGGGGCGGCATCGGGTGTGTTGGCCGGTTGCGCCATGGTCAGCATCCGCCGCATCTCGGATACCGAGCCGGCAACCCGCATCGTCTTTTACTTCGCCCTGATGGCCACGGCGATCTCGGCGATCCCGCTGCTCTGGGCCTGGCAGGTCCCCAGCCCGCGATCCCTGGCCCTGCTGATCGGCGCCGGCCTGTTCGCAACGGTGGGCCAGCTCAACCTCACCAGCGCCTACTCCCTCGCGCCGGCCGCCCGCGTCGGCCCCTTCACCTACTTCGCGGTGATCTTCTCGGCCCTGCTGGCCTGGCTGCTGTGGGACGAGGCCCCTGATCGCTGGTCGGTGCTGGGCGCCGGCCTGGTGGTGGCAACCTGCGTCCTGGTCAGCTGGCGCCGTCCGGAGCCCCAGCTGGAGGAGTGAGGCCACCCATCGGGGGCCTCGGGCACGTTCTCAGGGGGCGTCGATGGCCTCGATGCGGACGTCCGGCCAGCGCGCCAAGCCATCGTGAAAGTAGGCGTAGGCAGCGGCGGCTTCGGTCCGTCGGCCCTTGAAGCCGAACTCGATGTGCCGGGGACGCTCGGACGAACCCCGGAACGGCAGGCTCGACAGCTTGATCGCCGGCCAGCGCTCCAGCGTGGACTCCATGAGGGGCAGAAGATCGCCCTCGCCGCTGGTGCCCACCGCCCGCAGCCGGAACTCCGATGGCGGATCGCTCCGGTGCAAGTGGCGCAACTCACCGTCGAGCACCCACTCCAGCATCGGCCAGGCCATCTCCGGGAAGCCCGGCACGAAGTAGCACTGGCCGATCGCGAAGCCGGCCACGCGATTGACCGGATTGGGAATCAGGCGCGCGCCTTCGGGAAAATCCGCCATCAGCACGCGGTTGGGGCGCGCGACCTCGCCGTACTGGGCCACGATCAGCGCCTCCGCCTCGGCATGGCGGGTCACCGCCACCCCAAAGGCGCGCGCCGCCGCCTGGCGGGTACGGTCGTCCGGCGTGGCACCAATGCCGCCACAGGACAGCACGACATCACCCCGTGCGCGCGCCGCGACGATCGCCTCGGCGATATCGGCCTCTTCGTCACCCAGGAACCGCGCCCAGGCCAGTTCCAGGCCGCGCTGTGCCAGCAGGTCGATCACCTTCGACAGATGCCGGTCCTGGCGCTTGCCCGAGAGGATCTCGTCGCCGATCACGAACAGGCCGATGGCCATGCGCTTGCTCTCCTGCAAATGACGAGGGCGGCCTCTCGGCCGCCCCCTGGATGCTTCCCGGCCGGGCTTACTCCGCCGACCAGCCGTACTTCTCGACCGCATTGAAGATGTCGGTCTCGGTGACGATGCCGATCACCTTGCCGCCCTGCTCGACGGTGAGGCGGCTGAAGTTGTGGTCGGACAGCTTGGCGGCCGCGTCGCGGATGCTGGTCTCTGCCGGCACCGACACCACCGGACGAGTGCAGACCTCCTTGACGCGGGTCGTCGCCGGATTCTTGCCGGCGCGCACGATCTTGCTGACGATGTCGCGGCGCGTGAGGATGCCCCAGGCACCCTGGGCATCCGGCTCCACCACGACCGAGCTGACGTTGTTGTCGGTCATCACGTGCATCGCGCTCTCGACGGTCTCGGCATCGGTGACCGTGATCAGCGTGCGCGTCATCAGGTCAGCGACCGTGTGCGGAACCCGGCCCGAATCCAGCATTTCTTCCATGGGCTGCAGCAGGCGGCGGATTTCGCGCTGCTTGCGCTCCTTGGCGAGCTGCTCCTGCTGCGCCTTGCGCTTGGCCTCGAGATCCACGCCGCCGTTGATGCGCTCGATCAGCGCATCGGCAAACTGCGAGGTGCCGACCTCGGTGGCGCCGTCGATCTGGCGGGCGAAGTCGTAGGTGACGATGCCGTCGGACACCACCTCCGGATAGACCAGCGTGATCAGGTCCGCGGCCTCCTTCCAGCCCATGTACTCCAGCATCATCACGCCGGAAAACAGCAGCGAGCCCGGATTCACCTTGTTGAGGTTGGCGTACTTGGGGGCGGTACCGTGGGTCGCCTCGAAGACCGCGATGTTGTCGGCAATGTTGGCACCGGGTGCGATGCCCATGCCGCCAACCTCGGCCGCCACCGCATCCGACAGGTAGTCGCCATTGAGGTTGGGCGTGGCCAGCACGTCGAACTCATCGGGCCGCAGCAGCATCATCTGAAACATGATGTCGGCGATGCGGTCCTTGATGACGATCTTGCCCTCGGGCTGCTTGCCCTTGTACTCGGCGTACAGCTGCTCCTCGGTGATCGTGACGTTGCCGAACTCCTCGCGCGCGACCTCGTAGCCCCAGTTCCGGAAGGCGCCTTCCGTGAACTTCATGATGTTGCCCTTGTGCACCAGGGTCACCGACTCGCGGCCGTTGTCGATCGCGTACTGGATGGCCTTGCGCACCAGGCGCTTGGTGCCGAACGCCGAGATCGGCTTGATGCCGATGCCGCTGCCCTCGAAGAACTTGGCCTTCATCTCCTTGCGCAGGAAATTGGCGATCTTCTCGTTCTCGGGCGTGCCGGCCTTGTACTCGATGCCGGCGTACACGTCCTCGGTGTTCTCGCGGAAGATCACCACGTCGACCTTCTGCGGGTGCTTCAGCGGCGACGGCACGCCGGCGTAATGACGCACCGGGCGCACGCAGGCGTAGAGGTCCAGGTCCTGCCGCAGCGCGACGTTCAGCGAGCGGAAGCCGCCGCCGACCGGCGTGGTCAGCGGACCCTTGATCGAGATCACCAGGTCCTGCAGCACCTTCAGCGTCTCGTCGGGGCAGTAGTTGCCGTCGTACAGGCCCGCGGCCTTCTCGCCGAGGTAGGTCTCGCACCAGTGGATCTTGCGCTTGCCGCCGTAGGCCTTCTTCACCGCCGCATCCCAGAT
>DASUDL010000056.1:0-20776 GCA_036275615.1 Solimonas sp. | reverse complement strand
ACGGTGATCCTGACCACGCACTACATCGAGGAGGCCGAGGAGATGGCCGACCGCATCGGCGTGATCCACCGCGGTGAGCTGATCGTGGTGGAACGCACCCAGGCCCTGATGCGCCAGCTCGGCAAGAAGCAGCTCACCCTGCACCTGAAGGCGCCGCTCGGGGCGGTGCCCGAGGTCCTGGCCCACCCGGCCCTGAGCCTGGGCGCGGACGGGCAGTCGCTGGTCTATACCTACGACGTACAGGCGCAGGAAACCGGCGTGGCCGCCTTGCTCAAGCGCCTGGGCGAGCAGGGCATCGAGGTGCGCGAGTTCCAGTCCAGCCAGAGCTCGCTGGAAGACATCTTCGTCAACCTCGTGAGGGCCCGCTCGTGAACCTCCATGCCGTCCGCGCCATCTACCACTTCGAGATGGCCCGCACCTTCCGCACCCTGGGGCAGAGCATCGCCGCGCCGGTGCTCTCCACTTCGCTGTACTTCGTGGTCTTTGGCGCGGCCATCGGCTCGCGCATGGGCGACATGGGCGGGGTGGGCTACGGGGCCTTCATCATCCCGGGCCTGGTCATGCTCTCGCTGCTCAGCGAAAGCATCTCCAATGCCTCCTTCGGCATCTACATGCCCAAGTGGTCCGGCACCATCTACGAGCTGCTCTCGGCGCCGGTATCGATGCTGGAGATCCTGCTGGGCTACGTGGGTGCGGCGGCGAGCAAGTCGCTGATGCTGGGCGCGCTGATGCTGGCCACGGCGCGGCTGTTCGTGGACTACGAGATCCAGCATCCGCTGTGGATGCTCACCTTTCTGGTGCTCACGTCCGTCACTTTCAGCCTGTTCGGCTTCATCCTCGGGCTCTGGGCCAACAACTTCGAGCAGCTGCAGATCGTGCCGCTGCTGGTGGTGACGCCGCTGGCCTTCCTCGGCGGCAGCTTCTACTCCATCGACATGCTGCCGCCGCTCTGGCAGACCCTGAGCCTGTTCAACCCGGTCGTGTACCTGATCAGCGGTTTCCGCTGGAGCTTCTATGGCGAGGCGGATGTCAGCCTTGGCCTGAGCCTGGGCATGACCCTGGCCTTCATGGCCCTGTGCCTGCTGACGATCGCCTGGATCTTCCGCACCGGCTATCGGTTGCGCCAGTAAGGACGCGGCAGAGCCGCTCGGGCGGCGTAGAGTAGGAAGCCGGTTCCGGGCCGCCACCCCGGAGCCGGGAGGCCCGCATGAAGCCCGTGATCGTGATGTTCGCCGGCCTGGCGCTGTCGGCCTGCGCCAGTGCGCCGCGCCTGCCGCCGGCCGATGACCTGTTCGACGACGCCCGCTTTGCGGTGCCCGCACAGCCGGTCGACGATCCCCTGGCCCTGAGCCCCGCGATGCGCGCCTATCTCGACGGCGACCTGGCGGCGCGGGTGCGCCGCGTCGGCGCCGCCCGCGGCCTGGCAGAGGCCCTGCAGGCGGAGCTAAGCCTGGAGTACGACGCCGCGCAGACCCGCACGGCGGCGCAGGCCTTCGCGGGACGCACCGGCAACTGCCTGTCGCTGGTGCTGCTGTCGGCGGCCCTGGCGCGGGAGCTCGAGGTGCCGATCCGCTTCCGCAGCATCCGCGGCTACGACACGGTGAGCCGCAGCGACGAGTGGGTCTTCGTCAGTGGCCATGTGAACGTGCTGCTGGGCACCCCGGCCAACTCGCCGGTCTCGGTGAGCACCCAGCCCGCGGAGCCGGCCCTGGTGGTCGACTTCATGCCGCCGCGCGCGGCGCAGCGGCTGTTCAGCGTGGAGATCCCCGAGCGCACCGTGCTCGCCATGTTCCACAACAACCGCGCGGCCGAGGCGCTGGTGGCCGGCGACCTCGATGCGGCCTACGCCGCCGCGCAGCGTGCCATCCGCCTCGACCCGGGTTACGCGGCGGCCTACAACAGCCTGGGCCTGGTCTACCGGCGTCACGGCGATGCACCGCTGGCCGAGCGGGTGTTGCGGCGGGGCCTGCAGCTGGAGCCGGAGAATCCCCGGCTGCTGGGCGCACTTGCCGGTGCGCTCGACCAGCAGCAACGGCCGGCCGAGGCGGCGCAGGTGCGCCAGCGACTGGCCGAAGTGCTGCCGTATCCGCCCTTCTGGTTCCTGGACCAGGGCCTGCAGCGCCTGGCCGCCGGCGACATGCCGCAGGCCCTGCGCCTGCTGCGCCGCGAGCAGGCGCGCATGCCGCACGACCACGAGGTCAACTTTGCCCTGGCCGTGGCCAGTTATCTCGCGGGCCAGCCGCGGCTCGCCGAGCGCTACCTGCGGCTGGCGCGGGACTACAGCCCCACGGCGGAGCGCCGCGCCCTGTACGCCGCCAAGCTGGACAGACTGCGCGCGCAGTCGAGGGATCTGCAGCGCCCCGGTCACCCCAACGGATGAAGAGCGCGCACAGGCGCCATGCCGATAATGCGGGCCTCTCCCTGAAGGCCCGAGCATGGACTTCGCGCTCACCGACGACCAGACCCTGATCCGCGACGCGGCGGAGAGCTTTCTCGCCGACGTCAGCGACTCCGCCGGCGTGCGCCGCGCGGCCACCCTGCCGTTGGGCTACGACGAGTCGGTCTGGCAGCGCATCGGCGCCGAGCTGGGCTGGTGCGGCGTGGCCATTCCCGAGGAGCACGGCGGCCTGGGCCTCGGGCCTGTGACCCTGGCGCTGATCCAGGAACAGGCCGGACGTCGCCTGCTGTGCGCCCCGTTCTACGGCACGGTCTGCGTGGCCGGCAGCGGACTGATGGAGGTGGGCAGCGAGTCCGCGCGCGAGGCCTACCTGCCGCGCCTGGCGGCCGGCGAGCTGCGCATCGCCGTGCCCCTGAGCGGCACCGACGAATGGCTGCGCGTGGCGCGCGGCGTGCGGGCGCGGGCACAGGGTGATGGCTGGGTGCTCGACGGACCGGTGCCGCGCCAGCTCGACGCCGCCGGCGCCGACCTGCTGTTCGTATTCGCCGCCATCGAGGGCGGTGGCCTGGGACTGTTCGCGGTGGAGGCCAAGGCCGCGGGCGTGGCCATCCAGCCGCGCGAAACCTGGGATGCGACGCGCCGCTTCGCCGACGTGACGCTCCGAGGCGTGCGGGCACAGATGCGCGTGGACGATCCGGAACGCATCGAGCACGGCATGGCCCGTGCCGCGGCGCTGGCGCGCCTGTACCTGGCGGCCGAACAGCTGGGCGGCGCGCAGCAGTGCCTCGATCTCACCGTGGCCTACACCCTGGGCCGCAAGCAGTTCGGCCGGCCGGTGGCGGGCTTCCAGGCGGTGAAGCACCGCTGCGCCGAGATGATGGTCCGCATCGAGGCCCTGCGCTCGGCGGTGTACGGCGCCGCGGCCCTGGCGGCCGGCGAGGCCAGCCCGGAGCGCGTGGCGCTCGAAGGCGCCATGGCCAAGCAACTCGCCAGCGACACCTTCTTCTGGTGCGCGCAGGAGGCGATCCAGCTGCATGGTGGTGTCGGCTTCACCTGGGAGTACGACCCGCAGCTCTATTTCAAGCGGGCCCAGGCCTCGAGCCACTGGCTCGGCTCGGCCGAGGAACTGCGCGAGGAACTCGCCGCAGCCCTGATCGACGGAGGTGTCGCCGCATGAAGCTCGATCCCACGCCGGCCGACGAGGCCTTCCGCGCCGAGATCGCCGCCTGGATGCAGGCGCACCTGACCGGCCGCTACGCCAGCCTCAAGCACCGCGGCGGCCCCGGCGACGAGGAAGCCGATCCGGCCCTGCGCAAGGACTGGGAGCGTGAACTCGCGGCCGGCGGCTGGACCTGCGTGAGCTGGCCGCGCGAGCACGGCGGGCGCGGTCTGTCGATCGAGCAGCAGGTGATCTTTTTCGAGGAGTACGCGCGCGCCGGCGGCCCGGGCCGCATGGGACACATCGGCGAGGGCCTGATGGGTCCGGCGCTGATCAAGTACGGCACGCCCGCGCAGCAGGCGCGCTTCCTGCCGGCCATCGTCGCCGGCACCGAGTTCTGGGCGCAGGGCTATTCCGAGCCCGGCGCCGGCTCGGACCTGGCCAATGTGCAGACACGGTGCTGGCAGGAAGCTGACGGCTCCTGGCGCGTGCAAGGCCAGAAGATCTGGACCTCGCTGGCGCACGAGTCCGACTGGATCTTCGTGCTCGCGCGCTGCGAGCCCGGCAGCAAGGGCAACAAGGGCCTGGCCTTCCTGCTGCTGCCGCTGCGGCAGCCCGGCGTGGAGATCCGCCCGATCCGCCAGCTGGGCGGCGGCAGCGAGTTCAACGAGGTGTTCTTCGACGGGGCCGTGGCCCAGGCCGACCACATCGTCGGCGCCCCGGGCGAAGGCTGGAAGGTGGCCATGGGCCTGCTCGAGGCCGAGCGCGGCGTCTCCACCCTGGGCCAGCAGGCGCACTTCGCCTACGAGCTGGACCTGGTGATCGCGGCCGCCAAGCGCACCGGCCGTGGCGACGACCCCGCCATCCGCAGCCGCATCGCCCAGGCCTGGAGCGGCCTGCGCGTCATGCGCTACAACGCCCTGCGCATGCTCTCCGGCGAACAGACCACGCTGCGCCGCGAGGCCCTGATCGCCAAGTACTACTGGTCCAACTGGCATCGCGACCTGGGCAAGCTGGCGATGGACGTGCTGGGCCCCGAGGGCGATGCCGTCTCCGACGACCCGGCCATCCGGCCGCTGCAGCAGCTGTTCTTCTTCTCGCGCGCCGACACCATCTATGCCGGCACCAATGAGATCCAGCTCAACCTCATCGCCGAGCGCGGCCTGGGAATGCCGCGGGAGCAGCGGCCAGCGGGGTAGGGCGTCGCCGCCCGATTGCGGCTGCGGCGCCGATCGTCGCGGCCACGGTCCGCTCCTGCAGTGGCACAGGCTGTTGTAGGAGCGGACGGTATTGGCGGGGCACACCGCGCCCACGGCCCGATGCCACCCCCTGACGGCCCGCATCCCGGCCACCTCGTCCTTCCGCACGAAGTCCGGCGCCAGTGGGCTCGGGCAGACTGCGGGCCTGAACCGGAAACCTCCATGACCGTCATCGCCGTTCCGCCACCGCCCTATGTTCCCGCCCACGGCCTGCTGCGTGGCAAGTCGGTGCTGATCACGGCCGCGGCCGGCGGCGGCATCGGCTTTGCCGCGGCCAAGCGCTGCCTGGAGGAGGGCGCCCGCGCCCTGATGCTGTCCGACATCCACCCGCGCCGCACCGCCGAGGCGGCCGAGGCCCTGCAGAAGGAGTTCCCGCAGGCGCAGGTGCTGGGCCAGGTCGGCAACGTGGCGGTGGAGGCCGACGTGCAGGCCCTGGTCGACGCGGCCGAGGCGCAGCTCGGCGGCGTCGACGTGCTGATCAACAACGCCGGCCTGGGCGGCAGCAAGCGTGTCGTCGACATGAGCGACGAGGAATGGCACAAGGTGCTGGACGTGACCCTCACCGGCACCTTCCGCATGACCCGCGCGATGCTCAAGAAGATGCAGCCGCGCGGCCGCGGGGCCATCGTCAACAATGCCTCGGTGCTGGGCTGGCGCGCGCAGAAGGAGCAGGCGCACTACGCGGCGGCCAAGGCCGGCGTCATGGCCCTGACCCGCTGCGCGGGCCTGGAGGCCGCCGAGTTCGGCATCCGCATCAACGCTGTGTCGCCGTCCATCGTCTTCCACGATCACCTGCGCAAGAGCGCGCCCGAGGCCCTGCTGCAAGAACTGGCCAGCCGCGAGGCCTTCGGCCGCGGGGCCGAGGCCTTCGAGATCGCCAACGTGATGGTGTTCCTGGCCTCCGACTACGCCTCCTACCTCGTCGGCGAGACCCTCTCCGCCTCCAGCCAGCGCGCCTGAGACCTGCCATGCCCAAAGTGTTCGATTCCGCCGCCGCCCTCACCGCCGCCATCGGCCAGCCCCTGGGCGCCACCGACTGGCTGGAGGTCACCCAGGCGCGCGTCAACCAGTTTGCCGACGCCACCGACGACCACCAGTGGATCCACGTCGATCCGGTGCGTGCCAAGGACGGCCCCTTCGGCGCCTGCATCGCCCATGGCTACCTGACGCTGTCGCTCGCGGCGCGCTTCATGCCCGAGCTGATCGACGTGAAGATCAAGATGGGCGTGAACTACGGCTGCGACAAGGTGCGCTTTCCCTCGCCGGTGAAGGTGGGTCAGCGCATCCGCGGCACCGGCGAGATCGTCTCGGTGGAGCCGGCCAAGGACGGTTCGGTGCAGTCGGTGCTGCGCCTGACGGTGGAGATCGAGGGCCAGGCCAAGCCGGCCTGCGTCGTCGACACCATTTCCCGCTACTACTTTTGAACGAAGCCCGCCCCCGGGGTCGGGGTTAGCCTGATTTCTGAATCCGGGCCCCGCAGGGCCCTGTCGCCTGATTGTGGAGATGCTGATGAACGAAGCCGTGATCGTGTCCGTTGCCCGTACCGGCATCGGCAAGGCCTACCGCGGCGCCTTCAATGACACCGAGGCCCCGGTGCTGGGCGGCCACGTGATCCGCGCCGCGGTGGCCCGTGCCGGCATCGACCCGAAGGAGGTCGACGACGTGATCCTGGGCTGCGCTGCGCAGCAGGGCACGCAGGCCTACAACCTGGGCCGCCTCTGCGTGTACACCGGCGGCCTGCCGGACACGGTCTCGGGCATGACCCTGGACCGCCAGTGCGCCTCCGGCATGATGGCCATCGCCATCGGCGCCAAGAACATCATGGCCGGCGAGCAGGAGTTCGTGGTCGCGGGCGGCCTCGAGTCGATCTCGCTGGTGCAGAACAAGCACAAGAACAGCTACCGCTTCGTGTCCGAGGCGGTGCTGGCGGCGCAGCCGACCGCCTACATCCAGATGATCGAGACGGCCGAGATCGTGGCCGAGCGCTACGGCATCAGCCGTGCCGCGCAGGACGAGTACAGCCTGCAGAGCCAGCAGCGCACCGCCGCCGCCCAGGCCGCCGGCCGCTACGCCGAGGAGATCGTGCCGATCACGGTGCAGAAGCAGCTCTTCGACAAGGAAGGCAATCCGACCGAGAAGCAGGCCTTCACCCTGGACAAGGACGAGGGCGCGCGTGCCGACACCACGCTGGAAGGCCTGTCCGCGCTCAAGCCGGTGTGGAAGGACGGCAAGTTCGTGCAGCAGGGCAAGGTGATCACCGCCGGCAATGCCTCGCAGCTCTCCGACGGCGCCGCCGTGGCCCTGCTCACCAGCCGCAAGACCGCGCAGGCGCGCGGCCTCAAGCCCCTGGGCATCTACCGCGGCACGGCTGTGGCCGGCTGCCGTCCGGACGAGATGGGCATCGGCCCGGTCTACGCCATCCCCAAGCTGCTGGCGCAGCACGGGCTCAAGGTGTCCGATATCGGCCTCTGGGAACTCAACGAGGCTTTCGCGGTGCAGGTGCTGTACTGCCGCGACCAGCTCGGCATCCCGGCCGACCGCCTCAACGTCGACGGTGGCGCCATCGCCATCGGCCATCCCTTCGGCATGTCGGGTGCGCGCATGGTGATGCACGCCCTGATCGAGGGCCGGCGCCGCGGCGTGAAGTATGTGGTGACCACCATGTGCGTGGGCGGTGGCATGGGCGCGGCCTCGCTGTTCGAGGTGGCGTAAGGCCTCCACGCGGGACCGGCCTTGCGCCGGGAGCCACCGCGGGCAAGACTCGCGGCCACGGCTCCCCCCGCAATGGCCGCATCGATCTCACAAGGGCCCGGCCATGACCGGGCCCCGTATCTGCGCAGCAAGAGGAGTCCGGTAATGGCGACAACGACGTCTCCGACGACGGGGGCTGGCGGTCCGCAGCAGGCGCGGGGGGGCAGCGGTCCGGCCCTGTTCGTGGCCGTGGCGGTGCTGCTGGCGGCGGTCTATTCGTTCTGGCATCGCTCGCCGCCGCCGTTTCCGGCGACGCGCGTCCATGCCGACCGCCTGATGGTCAATGGCCTGGCGCATCGCGAGGGCCGCCTGGTCGGGGTCGGGGAACTCGGCCGCATCCTCTACGCCGATGACGCCTCCGGACCCTGGGAAGAGGCCAAGGTCGAGCCGCAGCGCGGCTCCACCCTGAACCAGGTGCTGTTCGTGGACGACAAGACCGCGCTCGCGGTCGGTCACGACAGCTGGATCGTGCGCAGCGAGGACCGCGGCCAGACCTGGCGCGAGATCCAGTTCGACGGCGAGCGCTCCGAGCCCCTGCTCGGCATCGCCGGCCCCTTCGACGGCAAGCTCTACGCCTTCGGCGCCTTCGGCCAGTTCCTGGTATCGACCGACCTCGGCCGCAGCTGGACCCGCCAGCCGCTGGTGGAGGACGTGGACCCGGCCAAGGCCGCGGCCCTGAAGAAGGCGGCCGAGGAAGATCCCTATGGCGCCGGCCTGCAGGGCGGCGGCGGCATCGCCGAACGCCACCTCAACGCCATGACCCGGGCCGCCGACGGCAGCCTCTGGCTCGTGGGCGAGCGCGGCCTGCTGGCGCGCTCCGTCGATGGCGGCCAGACCTGGAAGGCCCAGCCGGAGATCTACGCCGGTTCGTTCTTCGGCATCCTGGCGCTGCCCTCCGGCCAGATGCTGGTGCATGGCATGCGCGGCAATGCCTTTGTCAGCCGCGACGACGGCAAGACCTGGACCCGCAGCAAGATTCCCGAGCAGGTGTCGCTGTTCGGCGCGGCCGCCACCAGCGGCGGCAAGCTGATCCTCGCCGGCGCCTCCAACGCCGTGCTGGTGTCCGAGGACGGCGGCACCACCTTCAAGCGCGTCTCGGCGGAGGACCGCCTGGGCCTGACCGCCGTGCTGCCGCTGAAGAACGGCAGCTGGCTCACCGCCGGTGAAGGCGGCATCCGCGAGCAGCAGCCCGCGACGCAAGTTCCGACCCAGGAAGACCTGAAATGAGCAGCCGCATGGATCGCTTCGTCGGCCGCGTTGCCGACATCCTCATCGGCCGCCGCCACCTCCTCTCGGGCGTGTTCGCGGTGATGACCCTGTTTTTCGGCTGGAGCGCGACCCACGTCAAGCTCGACCCCGGCTTCCTCAAGCTGCTGCCGGTGAAGCACGAGTACATGCGCACGATGATGGACTACATGCGCGACTTCTCGGGGGCGAACACCCTGCTCGTGAACCTGCGCTGGAAGGGCGAGGGCGACATCTACAACCCCGAGTTCATGAGCGCCCTGGGCAAGGCCACCGACGATGTGTTCTTCATCCCGGGCGTGAACCGCACCAAGGTGTCGTCGATCTACACGCCGGACGTGTACTACATCGAGATCACCGAGCAGGGCTTCAACGGCGAGCCGGTGGTGCCGGCCCGCTTCTCGGGCACGCCCGAGCAGCTGGAGCAGGTGCGCAAGAACGTGGCGCTGTCCGGCCAGATCGGCTTCCTGGTTGCCAACGACGGCAAGGCCGCGCTGATCCGTGCCGACCTCCAGGACTATGACCCCAGTGCCCCGGAAGGCGCGCAGCGCGTCGACTACTGGGAGGTGCAGGCCAAGCTCGAGGAGATCCGCGGCCGCTTCGAAAGCCCGAAGAAGTTCGTCTACAAGATGAAGACCGACCGCGAGCCCTTCAAGGCCGGCGACGTGGTCTACGAGGGCTATGTCGACTGGGGCTGGAAGCTGCCGCTGCAGACCTTCAAGTCACTGCGCGCGGTCGAGGGTGAGGAGGGCACGCAGGCCTTCCCGGTGAAGGGCGACGAGGTCAGCGTCGAGATCGTCGACAACCCCGAGTACAACGCCAACATCGAGGTCAACATCATCGGCTTCGCGCGCCTGCTCGGCGACGTGATCTATGGCCTGATCGGCGTGTTCGCCTTCTTTGCGCTGGCCTTCGTCATCACCGTGGCCCTGCTGTTCGCCTACACCCGCTCGCTGCGCATGACGCTCACGGCGATCGTCGTGGCCCTGCTGCCGGTGCTGTGGCTGATCGGCATCCTGCCGCTGATTGGCTTCGGCATCGACCCGATGTCGATCCTGGTGCCGTTCCTGATCTTCGCGATCGGCGTCAGCCACGCGGTGCAGATGACCAATGCCTGGCGCCAGGAGGCCGTGGCCGGTGCCAGCGCCATCGAGGCCTCGCGCGCCGCGTTCACCAAGCTGTTCATCCCCGGTGCTGTAGCCCTGCTGACCAACGCGCTCGGGTTTGCGGTGATCATGGTGATCGACATCCCCATCGTGCACGAGCTGGGCATCACCGCCTGCCTCGGCGTGCTGCTGATGATCATCACCAACAAGATGATCCTGCCGATCATCCTCACGCACATGAAGCTGGAGGAGTCGAGCCGCGAGTACTCGGCCAAGCAGGCGGCGAAGAATGCCGCTGGCACCGGCATCTGGCACAAGGTGGCGGCCTGCGCCGAGCCGCGCAATGCGCTGATCGTGTTCGCGGTCACGCTCGCGGTGCTGGCCGTGGCCACGGTGCAGTCGCGCAACCTGGTGATCGGCGACACCGGCATCGGTGCGCCCGAGCTGCACCCGGATTCGCGCTACAACCTCGACACCGGCACCATCGCCAAGTCCTACAACATCGGCGTCGACGTGCTGACCGTGATCGTCGAGGCCAAGGAGTTCGAGGGCGATTCCTGCCTGCACTACTCCGTGGTCGGCCTGATCGACCGCCTGGAGCTGTACCTGCGCGGCGTCGAGGGCGTGCAGTCGGTGATGAGCGTGGCCGGCGTCGGCAAGCTCGTGATCGGCGCCTTCAACGAAGGCAATCCGCGCTGGCGCAACCTGCCGCGCTCGCAGGTGGGCCTGTCGACGGGCTCCAAGGCCTTCGACCCCAAGCTCGGCCTGAACAACGAGGGCTGCAAGGCGATCCAGGTGCTGGTGTTCACCAAGAACCACGAGGGCGAGACCATCGCCCACGTGGTTTCGGAGCTGAAGCGCTTCATCGCCGACAACCCGGTGGAGGGCGTGAAGCTGCGCCTGGCCAGCGGCAACGTCGGCGTGATGGCCGCCACCAACGAGGCCGTGGCCTCGGCCGAGGTGGGCATGCTGCTGGCGCTGTTCGGCGCGCTGATCCTGTTCTGCCTGATCACCTTCCGCTCCTGGATCGCGGTGATCTGCGTGATGATCCCGCTGGCGGCGGTGTGCGTGTTCTGCAATGCGCTCATGGCCACGCTGGACATCGGCCTCAAGGTGGCGACCCTGCCGGTGATCGCCCTGGGCGTGGGCGTGGGCGTGGACTACGGCCTGTACCTGTTCGAGCGTATCCAGCACCACATGGCCGACGGCATGGATTTCCGCAGCGCCTTCGAGCAGGCCATGCGCGAGCGCGGCTCGGCCGCCGTGTTTACCGCCGTGACCATGTCGATCGGCGTCGGCACCTGGACCCTCTCGGCCCTGAAGTTCCAGGCCGACATGGGTCTGCTGCTGGCCTTCATGTTCCTGGTGAACATGCTGGGCGCGATCTGCCTGCTGCCGGCGCTGGGCGCCTGGTTTTTCAAGGGCCAGGGCAAGCCGGCCGCCGAACTGGCGCGTTCGCACGGTGCCTGAAGCTGGTGCCCGGGCCGGCCGACGCCGGCCCGGGCGCTGCCGTAAGCTGGCCGCATGAGGCCAGCGCCATCCAAGCTCCCTTCGCGCGCGCCACGGCGCACGGGAGCGGTGCAGCCCGGGGAGCGCCGTGGCGAGCGCTGGATTCCCCGGCTGTTCGCCCTCGGGCTCGGCCTGGTCCTGCTCTGGGAGTACGCGCCGCAGCTGCGCGCGTGGTTCGCGCCCCTCGATGCCGGGCCGCACCTGCCGTCCGCAGCCCCGACGGCTCCGACGCCGACGGCCCTGCCCGCGCCGACGCAATCGCCGACGGCCGCCGCGCCCCTGCCAGCCCCGGTTGCACCGGAGGCGCCCTTGGCGGCTCCCCGCCTCCGCCGGCGCGGTCCGCTTACGGGGGTCGATGATTTCAGCAGCGAGGGCATGGAGGCCGAGCTGGGTCCCGACGGACAGGTGCTGCTGACCAGCAAGTACGCGGTGCAACGCTACGCGGGCGCCGATCTCCACGATCGCCGGCGGTTGTTCAGTCCGCAGCTCTACCTGGAGCAGTTCCCGGAGGGGCGTCCGCAGGCCCTCGCCTCGGCGCTGGCGCTACCCGGTGAGCGCTATGTCCTCGGCGGCTGGCATGGCGAGGTGCTGTTCTGGGAGGACGGCCGGCTGCGGCAGCTGAGCGATGGCCAGCGCCGCCCCCGTGGCCGCATCGCCGACCTGCTGGCGGCGGACGGCGAGGTCTGGGTGGCCGGCGACGGCCTCTGGCGCCTGCGCGCCGACGGCCAGGGACTGCAGGAGATTCCCACGCCAGGCCTCGGCCGCATCCGGGCACTCGCCCAGCGGCCTGGCGGGCCGCGCCTGGTCGGCGCCGACGTCGGCGGTATCCACCGCTGGACCGGCGAACGGCTGGAGCCCTGGCTGGCGCTGCCGCCGGAAGTCGGGCAGCTGCAGATGCTGGTGCCGGCGCGCGATGGCCGCTGGCTGTTGGGCACGAACAAGGGCCTGTATCGCCTCCCGGCGGATGGGAGTTCGCTCGACGTGCTGCTGGCAGGTGTCTGGGTCACGGCCGTGGCCGAGCCGGCGGCCGCGCCGGACGAGCTGTGGGTGGGCAGCTGGCGGCAGGGCCTGCTGCTGCGGCGCGGCGGACGCTGGTTCCGCCTGGGAGGCGGCGAGGAGGGGCTGCCGGTGGAGGCGGTCAGCGGCCTGGTGATCGATCCGCAGGATCGCCTCTGGCTCACGCTCTACGGTGGCGGCGCCTGGCAGGCGCCGCGTACCGCGCTTGCCGAGTCCCTGCGGGCCTGGGCCCCCGGACCCGACCCGCAGGATTGAGGTCGCGCGGGTGCGGCGCTGGGACGGCCGCCCCCGTCCTCCAGGGGACGGTCGGAGCGGACCTTGCCCGTGATCGCGGCAGCGGCCACGGCATCCATCGCGGACATGGTCCGCTCCTGCAGCGCCGCGATGGCCGGCGCCGCCCGACCCCTCACCCGTTTGAAGCAGGCGGGCAATTTCGAGAAGACCTTATCGTTATTCCAGGCATGGGCAGCGGCGGGTCGCCGGCTGCCGAACAGACCGAGGAGACAACGATGACGACCGCCCTGGCCAGCGAGAAGCTGGTGTCCGTGGATTCCCACGTCCATTTCACCGATGAGTGGGTCAAGGCCCGCCTGCGCCGCGAGATGCACGCGGTCTGGGACGAGGCCAACAAGAAGGCCGAGCACTACGCCGCCACCGTGCTGCGCGGCGGCCAGAAGCAGCTCGAGCTCGAGGACTTCGTCGACCCCGAGGCTGCCAAGGACCCGGGGCACTTCAATCCCGAGGGCAAGCTCAAGGCCATGGATCGCGACGGCGTCTACGCCGAGGTGATCTTCCCGGAGCTTGCCGGCGCCAAGATCGTGAACCCCTCGCTCATGGGCAACGACTGGAAGGAGGTCTTCCAGGGCTACAACAACGCCATGGCCGACTTCGCCTCGCACGACCCCGTGCGCCTGATGACGGCCTATCAGCTGCCGCTGTTCGATATCGACTTCGCGGTCAAGGAAGTGCAGCGCCTGGCGCGCGACAAGAAGGCGCGCTGCGTACAGCTCACCCCGTTCCCCGCAGACCTGGGCCTGCCGGACTTCTACGACGCCCGCTACGCGCCGCTCTGGCACACGATCGAGGAGGCGGGCCTGACGGTGCTCAACCACCTCGACCTGCACAAGAACCTGTGGGACGTGTTCCGCCGTGACCCCACGCCACAGAAGGGCATCTTCACCGGCCTGGCCTGGGCGCCGCTGGCCGAGACCATCTGCATGTGGATCCTGACCGGCACCCTGGAGAAGTACCCGAAGATGAAGGTGCTGTTCGTGGAGCCGGGCCTGGGCTGGCTGCCCTGGTTCTTCCAGGCCCTGCTCGATCCGCGCATGCACCAGCACTACGAGTTCCCGGGCGTGAAGCGTCCGCCCAGCGAGACCTTCAAGGCCCAGTGCGGCGCCACCTTCATGTACGAGCCGCAGGGCCTCGAGGCCTGCTACAAGTACTTCGGCCCCGACTGCCTGTACTGGTCCACCGACTTCCCGCACCCGGCAACCTGCTGGCCGAACTCGCGCCAGCAGGTGGTGAGCCAGTTCGCCGAGGCCAACATCCCGGTGGCCGATCGCATCAAGATCACCTCGGGCAATGCGCTGAAGACCTTCGGCCTGGGCTGAGCCGTCCGAACGGACGGGGTGGTCCTGCCGCTGCGACGGCAGGATGCGGAGAGCTGCGGGCGGGGCCCGCATGAATGACAGTCGCGCCCGCGTGGGCGCCAGGTTCCGGAGGCGGTATGGCAGGCGTACACAGTGGTCTGAAGGTTCTTGATCTCACCTGGGGCATCGCCGGCCCGATGGCGACGATGCTGCTCGCCGACAACGGCGCCGAGGTCACCAAGATCGAGCCCCCCGGCGGCGATCCCTTCCGCAACCAGCTCGGCTATGCGGTCTGGCAGCGCGGCAAGAAGAGCGCGATCCTCAATCTCAAGGATGCCGAGGACAAGAAGGCCTTCCTGGCGCTGGCGCGCGTCGCCGACGTGCTGGTCGAGTCCTTCACGCCGGGCACGACCGACAAGCTCGGCATCGACTACAAGACCCTGAGCGCGCTCAATCCGCGCCTGGTGTACTGCTCGATCACCGGCTACGGCCGCGACAACCCGCACAGCCAGCGTCCGGCGTACGACGCCCTGGTGCAGGCGCGCAGCGGCCTGATGTTCGAGCAGCGCGGCTGGGCCGAGGGTGCGCTCAACCACATGAACGGGCAGCCCGATCCCTACCCGGACCTCGAGATCCCGCAGGACTGGGTGCAGGGTGCGCCGCGCGAGGGCCCGCTGTTCGTGGCCTCGCACTGGCCGAGCCTGGGCGCCTTCTTCAACGCCAGCCTGGGCATCGCCGCGGCGCTGCGCGCCCGCGAGATCACGGGCCGTGGCCAGTGGGTCGAGACCTCGCTGCTGCAGGGTGCGATGGCCGGCGCCGCCGGTGTCTGGCAGCGCGCCGAGAAGATCGACGCCCCGGGCTTCGATACCTGGATCCTCAACTGCCGCTCGCCCAAGGGCCACTTCCAGGCCAAGGACGGCAAGTGGCTGCACAACTGGGTGCCCAACCCGCGCTTCATCCTGCAGGCCGCGGCCGGTGACACGCTCAATGCCTCGCCGGACCTCACGGTCCAGAACGATCCGGACCGCTTCGGCACGGGGCCGGAAGAGATCCTGGTGATGTCGCATTACCAGCCGCTGCTGGCCGAGGCCGTCGCCAAGTTCCCGGTGCAGGACTGGGTCGAGGCCGCGGCCACGGCCGAGATGACCATGCAGCCGGTGCGCAGCATCGAGGAGTCTCTGGCTGACCCGGCCTTCCTTGCCGACGGTTGCGTGACCGAGACCGTGCACCCGCAGCTCGGCAAGATCCGCACCGTGGGCAATGCCTACAACATGAGCAAGACCCAGGGCGCCCCCGGCCATGCGCCGGTGGCTCCGGGCGCCAACACCGCCGAGGTGAAGGCCGAGGCCGCGAAGATCCTGGCCGAGGCCAAGGCGGCGACCGCCGCCGCCAATGCCGGGCGCACGCTCAAGGCCCCGCTGGAGGGCATCACCGTGCTGGACCTGGGCCTGGCCA
Source organism: Solimonas sp. (assembly GCA_036275615.1). Taxonomy (GTDB): domain Bacteria; phylum Pseudomonadota; class Gammaproteobacteria; order Nevskiales; family Nevskiaceae; genus Solimonas. The sequence continues at coordinate 5,285 of DASUDL010000056.1, read as the reverse complement.
TCGCCGGTCCCTTCGGCACGCAGCTGCTCAGCGACCTGGGCGCGACGGTGATCAAGATCAATGGTCTGTTCGACATGTTCTGGCACCGCGTGCACATCGCCTACATGGCCAACCGCGGCAAGAAGAGCATCACGCTGAACCTGAAGGACCCGCGCGCCATGAAGATCCTGCTGGATCTGGTCGCCAAGGCCGACATCGTCCAGCACAACATGCGCTACGACGCCGCCGAGCGCCTGAAGATCGACTACGAGTCGCTCAAGCAGCTCAACCCCAAGCTGATCTATTGCCACACCCGCGGCTTCGAGCGCGGTGCGCGCGCCGGCCTGCCGGGCAACGACCAGACCGGCGCCTGCCTCTCGGGCATCCAGTACGAGGATGGCGGCATGGGCCGCACGGGCGAGCACGGCGAGGTCGGCCGTCCGCTGTGGAGCTTCACGAGCTTTGGCGATACCGGCAACGGCTTCCTCTCGGCCGTGGCCATGGTCAACGCGATCTACCACCGCGACCGCACCGGCGAGGGCCAGTTCGTCGACACCTCGATCATCAACGCCGCCCTGCTCAACACGAGCTACGCGGTCGCCACCCCGGACGGCCAGGGCTTCGAGCGCCCGCGCATCGCCGGCGACCAGGTCGGCTACTCGGCCGGCCATCGCATCTACCCGACCAAGGACGGCTGGCTGTGCTTCGTGCTGGTGGAGCAGTCGCACTGGGATGAGCTGTTCAGCGTGCTGCGCGCGCCGCGCCTGACCATCGACGAGCACTTTGCTACCCCCGAGGCCCGCGCGAAGAACGACAAGCAGCTCGCCGCTTTCATCGCCGGCCGCATGCAGGCGCGCACCGCCGCCGAGTGGTTTGCAGAGCTGGACGCCGCCGGCGTGCCCTGCGAGATCGTCGACCCCGAGTTCTCGCGCAAGCTGCACGACGTGCCGGAGTTCCAGAAGGCGCAGTGGGTCGTGAGCTACCCGCATCCGGTGGTCGGCAAGCTGGACCAGATCGGTTTGCTGGTGAGCCTCTCCGACACCCCGGGCGTGATCCAGGGTCGCCCGCTGCTGGTCGGCGAGCACACCAAGGAAATCCTGGCCGGCATGGGCTACACCGAGGACCAGGTGAAGACCATGGAGGAGCAGATGGCGATCGGTTTCGCCGGCATGCCGCGCATGCCGCCGCGCCCGGCCGCCGCCGCACCAGCCGCGCCCAAGCAGGGCATGGCGGGGATGCTGGCGCAGGAGTCGAAGAAGTGAGGTAGGGGCCCATCGCGGCACCTGGAGAAGCCGGCGCTCGCGCCGGCTTTTTTGTGGCCGGTGGGGCCGCCGGGGCACAATCGGGTCGCCCCTGCCCCCACAGCCTGGCTCATGAAACTGTTCCATCCGCTGACCCTGCGCGGCATCACCCTGCGCAACCGCATCGGTGTCTCGCCGATGTGCCAGTACTCCGCCGTCGACGGCCTGCCCTCGCACTGGCACTTGGTGCACCTCGGCAGCCGCGCCGTGGGTGGGGCAGGGCTGGTGATCGCGGAGGCCAGCGCGGTGGCGCCGGAGGGGCGCATCTCGCCAGCCGACACCGGGCTCTGGAACGAGGCGCAGGCCGAGGCCTGGGCGCCGATCACGCGCTTCATCCGCGAGGCCGGGGCGGTGCCGGGCATCCAGCTCGCGCATGCCGGCCGCAAGGCCAGCACCGACCTGCCCTGGCGCGGCGGCAAGCCGCTGGCGCCGGAGGCGGGCGGCTGGTCGCCGGTGGTCTCGGCCAGTGCCCTGGCCTTCGCCGAGAGCCACCCCGTGCCGCAGTCCCTGAGCCAGACGGACATCGCCGGCGTGGTCGCTGCCTTCGGCCGCGCGGCGCGCCTGGCCCGCGAGGCTGGCTTCGAGTTCCTGGAGATCCACGCCGCCCACGGCTACCTGCTGCACCAGTTCCTGTCGCCGCTGAGCAACTGGCGCGAGGACGCCTACGGCGGCTCGCTGGATGGCCGCATGCGCCTGACCCTGGAGGTGATCGCCGCGGTACGCCGCGAATGGCCGGAGCGCCTGCCGCTGTCGCTGCGCCTGTCGGCCACCGACTGGGCCGAGTCCGGCGGCTGGGACCTGGAGCAGTCGATCGAGCTGGTGCGCCGGGCCATGGCCCTGGTCGTGGACGTGATCGACGTGTCCTCCGGTGGCAGCCTGCCCAACGTGCGCATCCCCGTAGGGCCCGGCTTCCAGGTGCCGTTTGCGCGCCGCATCCGCGAGGAGACCGGCGCGGTCACCGCCGCGGTGGGCCTGATCTCCGACCCGGCCCAGGCCCAGCAGATCATCAGTACCGGCGACGCCGACCTGGTCCTTCTCGGCCGCGAGTTCCTGCGCGACCCCTACTGGCCGCAGCGGGCGGCGAGGGCGCTGGGGGCTCGCATCGAGGCGCCGCTGCAGTACCAGCGCGCCCTGTAACCCGGATCCGGGTACGATCCGCCACCCTGAACTTTCCGGTTCGGGGGCCGGTCTGCTCGCCGGTACCCCTTCTGTCCCAAACCTCTACAAGCCTGCCGCCATGTCCCTGCTTGACCTGCTGACCGACCCCAATGCCTGGCTCGCCTTTGCGACCCTGGCCGCCCTGGAAATCGTGCTGGGCATCGACAACCTGATCTTCATCTCCATCCTCGCCGGCAAGCTGCCGCCGGAGCAGCAGGCCCGTGCCCGCCAGATGGGCATCGCCGTGGCCCTGATCTCGCGCCTGGCCCTGCTGTTCACCCTGGCCTGGATCATGAAGCTGGTGACGCCGCTGTTCACGGTGGCCGGCAATGAGATCTCCGGCAAGGACCTGGTGCTGCTCATCGGCGGCCTGTTCCTGATCTACAAGGCCACGATGGAGATCCACGAGAAGCTGGAGGGTCACGAGGCCCCGGCCAGCGTCGGCACGGCCGGCAGCGCCGCCTTCGGCGCGGTGATCCTGCAGATCATGGTGATCGACGTGGTGTTCTCGCTCGACTCGATCATCACCGCCGTGGGCATGGTCGACCACCTGGCGATCATGGTCGCCGCCATCCTGGCCTCGGTAGTGTTCATGCTGCTGTTCGCCAGCGCCGTGCATGGCTTCGTCAATCGCCACCCGACCATCAAGATGCTGGCCCTGGCCTTCCTGCTGGTGATCGGCCTGGCCCTGATCGCCGACGGCCTCGACTTCCACATCCCCAAGGGCTACATCTACTCGGCCATGGCCTTCGCCATCGCCGTGGAGCTGCTCAACATCCGCCTGCGCGGCCGCGGCCAGCCGGTGCATCTGCATGGCAGCCCGCAGCTGGCGCCGGAGCCGCAGTGCCCGCAGTGCGGCCAGGTGCTGCCGCCCAAGGCGTAAGGCGCGAAACTCAGCGTCCAGCAAAAAGGCCGGCAGCGATGCCGGCCTTTTTCGTTGCCGCGGGCCCGCTCAGGGCAGCAGCATCTTGCCGATGCGCACGCGCTGGGGATGGTCGCCGACCGGCACGCTGGCGATCTCCTTCTCGGTCTCGAAATCGATGATCGCGACGCGGTCCTGCTCGCTGACCGACACGTAGCAATGACGGCCGTCGACGCTCTCGGTGGACCAGTAGGGCTTGGGGCCGACCGGGATGATGGTGTGGCGGAACGTGGCCCGGTCGACGATCGCGGCGTAGCCCGACATGGTGCCGGCGGCGCAAAGCTTGGTGCCGGCGTGGTTGATCGCCAGGCCGTGGTGGGCGGAGTTGAGCTGGTACTTGCGGTAGGGCAGGGCCTTGACCTCGTCGGGCACGGGCAGCTTCGCCACGCGGGTGATCTTCTCCTGCTGCAGGTCGTACTCGAAGAAGCCGTGGAAGAACGAGACCTGCAGGTAGACGTAGCGCTCGTCCGGCGAGACCGCCATCGGCCGCACGGCCGAGTCGATCCAGGGGTGGCCGGCCTCCTTGAGCTTCTGGCCGATGTCGATGCGCTTGAGCACCTTGAAGGTCTTGGCGTCGACGACCTGCAGCCAGCGGTCGCCCTTGAGCCAGTCCAGCCAGGACGCGGTGAACGGCACGAACACCTTGCCGATGCTGGCGTGATAGATGCGCTGCCCGTCCTTCGAGTAATTGCTTTCGTGCGGCTGGTCGCCAGACTCGAACTCGCCGGTGATCCGGCCGGTGGCGGTGTCGATCGCCTGCACCTTGCGCGCGGTGGAGGCGGAGACGAGGAAGGTCTTGCCGTCCGGCGAGATCGCCGAGTGGTCGGCGCGGTAGCCATCGACCTTGGTGCGCCAGACCAGGCGGCCGCTGGCCAGGTCGATCGCCACCACGTCGGCGAAACTGGGGCGCGAGACGTACAGGGTACGGCCGTCATGCGAGGTGAACATGTCGTCCACCATCTGGTCGTGGCCCTCGCCGATGAAGTGGCGGATCAGCTTGAAATAGATGCTGCGCACCCAGCTGGCCTCGATCTCCTTCAGGCGCTCGGCGCGGTCGGGAACGATGTTCAGGCGCTTGATGACCTGGAAGGTCTGCGGGTCGAAGACATCGGCGGTGCCGTCCCAGTTGTTGCCGGCGATCACCACGTCGCGCAGCACCGGTGCGGGCATGGCGGCAGGGGCGGGCGCCTGGGCGGCCACCGGCAGGGTGGCGAGCAGGGCGAGGGCGGGCAGGCAGCGGCGGACGAAGGGCAGGACCATGGCAGTCTCCGGCGCGCGGAACGGCGCCTGGGCGGCATTCTGGGCGCGGCCCAGCACCCCCTCAACGGGAAATTTGGCCCAGCCCGGCCAGCGTCTCAGACGAAGCGCAGGAAGCGCGCAAGGATGAACAGCGCCAGGCACAGCAGCAGGGTGGAGGCCAGCAGCACGGCCGTCTCCAGCAGCTCCTGCATCCAGCGCGCGGCCTCGCCGAGACGCGCACCGAACTCGGTCTCCAGCGGGTCGATCGCGGCGCTGATGCGGTCCAGGCGGTCATGCAGCCGGGCCAGCTCGGCGTTGGCCGGCGGCGGCCCCTGCCGATAGCGCTCGCGCATCTCCTCGCCGAGCCGCTGCAGCTGCAGGATCTGCCCGTCGGCGGTGGCCCAGACCTCGATGATGCGGGCCACGCGCGGGTGCCAGCCCAGGCGCCGGTACAGGCGGATCATCTCGGGGATGTCGTCCGGATGGTTGCCGCCCCCCAGGAAGCCCTGCGTGGCCGCGGCCTCGTCGAACCGCGGCGCGTCGAGCGCCAGGCGGGCGGCGTGGTCGGACAGCGGCACGGCCAGACCGCGCTGGTAGCGCTCCCAGTGCTCGGGGCGGCCCGAGTACAGGTACAGCTCCAGCGCGTGGACCGCATCCTTGCGGCCCTTGGACCAGAGGCTCTCACC
>DASUDL010000055.1:0-19659 GCA_036275615.1 Solimonas sp. | reverse complement strand
GTGCCCGACTCGCCGGTGATCAGCACGGTGATGTTCGACTGCGACAGGCGGCCGATGGCGCGGAACACGTCCTGCATCGCCGGCGCCTCGCCGATCATCGCGGCCGTCTCGCTGGGCGGCGTCTCGTCGGCACGGTCGGTCTTGCGGGCGGCACGACGCACCAGCTCGGCCACGCCGTCGACGTCGAAGGGCTTGGGCAGATACTCGAAGGCGCCGCCCTTGTAGCTCGCCACCGCGGCGTCGAGATCGGAGTGCGCCGTCATGATGATGACCGGCAGCTCCGGGCGGGCCGCTCGGACGCGGCCCATCAGGGTCAGGCCGTCGACGCCGGGCATGCGGATGTCGGAGATCAGGACGTCGGGTACCGCACCCGAGCCGCGGCCCAGGTCGGCGATGGCGTCCAGCAGCTCGGCGGCACCGGGGAAGCTGGTGACGCGCATGCCCTGCCGCCGCAGCGACTTCTCGAGGACCCAGCGGATGGATTCGTCATCGTCCACGATCCAGACGTTGAGTTCGCTCATGGAGTTTCCAAGGGCAGGAAGAGGGAGAACACGGTGGCGCCCGGTCGGCTGCGACACTCGATCGCGCCGCCATGGCTATGGATCAGGTACTGAGCAATCGGCAGGCCAAGTCCGGTGCCTTCGGCCCGGGTGGTCACCATCGGGTAGAAGATGCGATCGAGCAGGGCCGGCGGAATGCCCGGGCCGTCGTCCTCGATATCGATCTGCACCAGCAGCTTGTGGCGCGAGCCGCCAATGGTGTGCTGGCGGCGGGTGCGGGTGCGCAGCTGGATGTGGCCGCGGGCCCCGAGCGCCTGCAACGCGTTGCGCAGGATATTGAGCACGGCCTGGATCATCTGCTCGCGGTCGACGCTGATCTCCGGGATGCTCGGGTCGTAGTCGCGCAGGAGCGCCACCTCGGCGGGCGCCTCCATCTGCACCAGGCGGCGCACGTGCTCGAGCACCTCATGGATGTTGAGCCGCTCCTTCTGCGGCACGCGGTTCGGGCCCAGCATGCGGTTGACCAGGTTCTGGAGGCGGTCCGCCTCCTTGATGATCACCCTCGTGTACTCGAGGTGCTGGTTGTCGGGGAACTCACGCTCCAGCAACTGCGCGGCACCGCGGATGCCGCCCAGCGGATTCTTGATCTCGTGGGCCAGGCCGCGGATCAGCTCGCGCGAGGCATCGAACTGCACCGCCATCAGCTCGTCGCGCGAGATGCGCAGGTGCCGGTCCAGCGGCAGCACCTCCATCAGCAGGCCGTGCTTCTTGCCGGCGTAGAAGGGGGTGACCGTCCAGTCGACGGTGATCGCCGCCTCGCCGTGGCGGCTCAGGCCGGTCTCGCGCTCGATGAAGCCGGTGGCGGTTTCCAGCGATTCGCGCAGGCGCTGCTCGTGGGGGCCGAAGTGCGGGACCGCCTCGACCAGAGGCGTACCGCTGGCCATGCGCCGCGAGACGCCGAACAGGCTCTCGCAGGCGGAGTTGAGCTGGGAGATCCGCAGCTCGTCGTCGAGCGCGATAACCGCCGTGGTCAGACCGTCGAGCACCTCTTCCGGCGCGACCCGGCTGCTGCGCACACCCAGTTTCATCGCTTTGCCCGAGCAAGATGCAGGCCATGCCGGCCTCGGCCCTAGGCTAGCGCAGGCCAGACCATGACGCACTGTATTGGTGCGGACGACCTATTTTTGTGCGCCGCGCGCCGTTCTGGCGCTTTCGGGGGCCTGCCAGTCAAACGGGGTGGGCTCGGAGCGCGCCACCTCCTGGCGCCGCGGGTCGAGCAGCACGACCACCAGCTCGTGCCGGCCGGCCGCCAGCGGCGGCAGGGGCAGGCTCAGCGACTCGCTCGGCGCCTCGGTGAGCGCCCGGCCGTCCACCTGGTAGACCAGCGAGTAGCCCTTCACCAGGCCTGGCATCACGCTGGCCGCCGCCACCAGCACGCTGCCGTCGCGGTGGACCTGCCCGGGCGTCGGCGATTCCACCCGGACCACGAACTTCGCCGCCTGGCGCAGGATCTCGGGCGAGTAGAAACCGGGCGGCTTGCGGCCACCGCCCGGCGTCGATCCCGAGATCGGCCCGAACCGCAGGGGCTTGGCCCGCCGGTCCGGCGCCTGGTCGGTATAGACCACGGTGCCGTCCGGCCGCACCACGCGGTAGACCTCGTCGGCCGCGAGGGGCACGGCCGGCAGGGCCGACAGCAGGGCCAGGGGCAGCAACAAGGCGAGGCGCAGCGGCATGGCTCCAGCATAACGGCGCGTGCAGCGCCCAAAAAGAAACCCCGCCGAAGCGGGGTTTCCAGTTCATCCTGCCACCAGAGCCGCGGGCCTCCTGCCTGGCCCGCCGCGCCCACCGTATCGCTGGCGATGCGGCGAACGAACAACGCTCTGTGACGATTCGTTCTGACGCGATGCGTCAGAGCGAATAGTACATGTCGAACTCGACCGGGTGGGTCGTCATGCGGAAGCGGGTCACTTCCTGCATCTTCAGTTCGATGTAGGCATCGATCAGGTCGTCGGTAAAGACGCCGCCGCGGGTCAGGAACTCGCGGTTCTTGTCGAGGTGCTCCAGCGCCATGTCGAGGCTGTGGCACACGCGCGGGATCTTCTTGTCCTCTTCCGGCGGCAGGTGGTACAGGTCCTTGTCCGAGGGTTCGCCCGGGTGGATCTTGTTCTGGATGCCGTCGAGGCCAGCCATCATCATCGCCGCGAAGGCGAAGTAGGGGTTGGCGGTCGAGTCCGGGAAGCGGACTTCGATGCGGCGGCCCTTCGGGTTGGCGATGTACGGGATGCGGATCGAGGCCGAGCGGTTGCGGGCCGAGTAGGCCAGCATGACCGGGGCTTCGAAGCCCGGCACCAGGCGCTTGTAGCTGTTCGTGCCCGGGTTGGTGAAAGCGTTGATGGTCTTGGCGTGCTTCAGGATGCCGCCGATGTAGTACAGGGCCAGTTCCGACAGGCCGCCGTACTTGTCACCGGAGAACAGGTTCTTGCCGTCCTTGGCCAGCGACTGGTGGACGTGCATGCCGCTGCCGTTGTCGCCGACGATCGGCTTGGGCATGAAGGTCGCGGTCTTGCCGTAGGAGTGGGCAACGTTCTGCACCACGTACTTGAGCTTGAGGACGTCGTCGGCCTTCTTCACCAGCGTGCCGAACTTCACGCCGATCTCGCACTGGCCGGCCGTGGCGACCTCATGGTGATGCACTTCGACGCCCATGCCGATGGCTTCCAGCGTCGAGCACATGGCCGAGCGGATGTCGTGCAGGCTGTCGACCGGCGGAACCGGGAAGTAGCCGCCCTTCACGCCCGGGCGGTGGCCGGTGTTGCCGTGGTCGTAGGCGCGGCCCGAGTTCCAGGCGGCGTTCTCGGCATCGATCTCGACGAAGCTGCCCTTCATGCCGGCATCCCAGCGGACGCTGTCGAAGATGAAGAATTCGTTTTCCGGGCCGAAGAAGGCGGTGTCGGCGATGCCGGTCGACTTCAGGTAGGCCTCGGCGCGCTTGGCGAGCGAGCGCGGGTCACGGCCGTAACCCTGGCCGGTGGCGGGTTCGATGACGTCGCAGGAGATGACCAGCGTGCTGTCTTCGAAGAAGGGGTCGACGAAGGCGGTGCCGGCATCCGGCATCAGGATCATGTCGGACTCGTTGATGCCCTTCCAGCCAGCGATCGAGGAGCCGTCGAACATCTTGCCCGACTCGAACACGTCGGCATCGACCGTGTGGGCCGGCACGGTGACGTGCTGTTCCTTGCCGCGCGTGTCGCAGAAGCGGAAATCGACGAACTTGATTTCCTGGTCCTTGATCGTCTTCAGAACATCATTACCCGACATGGGTGTCTCCTTCAGGGGTAAGCAGATGAATGCGCCGAGGGGTTGCCCGCCCGGCGCGCGCCAAAATGAAGCATGAACCGTGCCACGGCGGGGCCGCCGGCAGGGAGGGAATTCGGGGCGGCGTATGCTAGCCCAAAACCCGGGATCCGGTCGGTCCCCCGACCGGCCGACCGGCGCCGGCCGCGCTCAGGGCCGGAAAACGGCCTGGACCGCGGCTTTGCGGGCCTCCAGCAGCTGGCCGGGACCGGAAACGGTGATCCCCAGGTCGCGCAGCTGCCCGTCGCGCAGGCCATAGACCCAGCCATGCACGGTCAGGGCCTGGCCGCGCTGCCAGGCATCCTCGACCACGGTGGTTTCGCAGACGCTGACCACCTGCTCGATCACGTTGAGCTCGCACAGGCGGTCATGGCGCTCGCGCTCGTCCGCCACGGCATCGAGCTGCGGCGCATAGACATCGGCGACGTCGCGCACGTGGCGCAGCCAGTTGTCGGCCAGGCCGATGCGCTGCTTGGTCATGGCGGCATGCACGCCGGAGCAGCCGTAATGGCCCACGACCATGATGTGCTGGACCTTGAGCACATCGACGGCGAACTGCATCACCGACAGGCAGTTGAAGTCGGAGTGGACGACGACGTTGGCGACGTTGCGATGGACAAAGACCTCGCCGGGCGCCAGGCCCAGGATCTCGTTGGCCGGCACGCGGGAGTCGGCGCAGCCGATCCACAGGTACTCGGGATGCTGCCGCCAGGCCAGGCGCTGGAAGTAGCCGGGGTCTTCCGCCACCTTGGTGCGAGCCCACTGGCGGTTGTTGTCGAAAAGATGCTGGAGGACGTGCATGGGGTGCGGAATATACCGGGCGCCGCGTTGACCTGCCTGCGGGGGCCATGACACCGTACGGCGCCCGCGCGCCGTGCACCCCACTCTGGCCTCGATCCGCCGCGGTATCCCATGCGCCGTTCCGTCCTGTCCTATCTCGCCCTGCTGGCCCTGAGCCTCGCCGGCCTCGCAGCCCTGCTGATGCTGGGCAGCCACTGGTATCCCGCCGCCGCAGTCGCAGCCACGCCGGTCGCCGGCGAGGGCGTGCATCCGCTGACCCGCCTGCTGCTGCAGATCGTCGTCGTGGTCGCTGCCGCGCGCCTCGTCGGCCTGCTGGCGCGCCGCCTCGGCCAGCCGGCGGTGATCGGCGAGATCCTGGCCGGCATCCTGCTCGGGCCCTCGCTGCTCGGCAGCGTCTCGCCGGCCGCGCTGGCCTTCCTGTTCCCGGCCAGCTCGCTGCCGCCGCTGCAGCTGCTCAGCCAGATCGGCGTGCTGCTGTTCATGTTCCTGGTGGGCCTGGAGGTGGACCTCTCCGAACTGCGGCGCAAGGCCCGCTCGGCGCTGCTCATCAGTCACAGCAGCATTGTCCTGCCCTTCCTGCTCGGCCTGGGGCTCGCGCTCGGCACCTATCCGCTTTTTGCGCCGCCCGGCATTTCCTTCCAGGCCTTCGGCCTGTTCATGGGCATCGCCATGAGCATCACCGCCTTCCCGGTGCTGGCCCGCATCCTGGAGGAACGCGGCATGCTGCATACGCCGCTGGGCCGCAGCGCGATCGCCTGCGCCGCGATCGACGACGTCACCGCCTGGTGCCTGCTCGCGCTGGTGATTGCCCTGGTCCAGGCGGGCAGCCTGGCCGAGGCCTCGCTGGGCATCGTCCTGGCCTGCGCCTATACCGCCTTCATGCTGCGCGGCCTGCGTCCGCTGCTCGCCCGCTGGGCGGAGCAGCGCACGGCGCGCGGCGACGAGGCCCTGGGCCTGAGCGTGGCGCTGGGCCTGCTGTTCGCCAGCGCCGCGACCACCGAGGCGATCGGCATCCACGCCCTGTTCGGCGCCTTCCTGGCCGGCGCGGTGATGCCGGTACACGGCCCCTTCCGCGCCGCGGTGCGCGAGCGCCTGCATGGCTTCGCCACCCTGATCCTGCTGCCACTGTTCTTCGCGCTGACCGGCCTGCGCACCGAGCTGGGCCTGCTGACCTCGCCGACCGACCTGCTGCTGGCCCTGCTGATCATCGCCGTGGCCGTGGCCGGCAAGCTGGGCGGCGGCCTGCTGGCGGCGCGCCTCACCGGCTCGAGCTGGCGCGAGGCCTTCATGATCGGGACGCTGATGAACACGCGCGGCCTGATGGAGCTGGTGGTGCTCAACATCGGCTATGACCTCGGCATCCTCTCGCCACGCGTCTTCAGCCTGATGGTGGTCATGGCCCTGGTGACGACGCTGATGACCGGCCCGCTGCTGGACTGGGCCCAGCGCCGCGGCACCCGGGCGCCGGCCGGATCACCCACGGTGGGTTGATATACTCGCCGCCCCTTTGCAGCAGCGTTCCGGCAATGACCTTCCAGGATCTGATCCTCAAGCTCCAGGCCTACTGGGCCGGCCACGGTTGCACCATCGTGCAGCCCATGGACATGGAGATGGGCGCCGGCACCTTCCACTGGGCCACCTTCCTGCGCGCGCTCGGTCCCGAGCCCTGGAACACCGCGTACGTGCAGCCCAGCCGCCGCCCCACCGACGGCCGCTACGGCGAGAACCCGAACCGCCTGCAGCACTATTACCAGTTCCAGGTGCTGATGAAGCCCTCGCCGCCGAACATCCAGGCGCTGTACCTGGACTCGCTGCGCATGCTGGGCTTCGATCCGCTGACCCACGATATCCGCTTCGTCGAGGACAACTGGGAATCGCCGACGCTCGGCGCCTGGGGCCTGGGCTGGGAAGTCTGGCTCAACGGCATGGAGGTCACGCAGTTCACCTACTTCCAGCAGGTGGGCGGTATCGAGTGCAAGCCGGTGGCGGGCGAGATCACCTACGGCCTCGAACGCCTGGCGATGTACATCCAGAAGAAGGAAAGCGTGTACGACCTGGTGTGGTCGGACACCGGCGGGCGCATCGTCACCTATGGCGATGTGTACCACCAGAACGAGGTCGAGCAGTCGGCCTACAACTTCGAGCACGCCGACACCGCAACCCTGTTCGAGCGCTTCAACAAGGCGGAGGCCGAATGCCAGCGCCTGCTGGCGCTGGACCCGCCGCTGCCGCTGCCCGCCTACGAGCGCGCCATCCAGGCCTCGCACAGCTTCAACCTGCTCGACGCCCGCGGCGCGATCAGCGTGACCGAGCGCCAGGCCTACATCCTGCGCGTGCGCACCCTGGCGCGCGCCTGCGCCGAGGCCTACTACAAGGCCCGCGAGGCCCTGGGCTTTCCGATGCTCGCGGCAGCCCGCGCCGCCTGAGCCGAGTCGGAAAAGTAAGGATTTACCTGGTTCTCTTGTAGGAAAAAGCTTGACAGGCGCCAGGGTGTCCCTAGGATCGGGATACCGATTCGGGGGCTGGCGGGGCCTTTGGGGGGTCGGTGAGCCGCAAACCCCAAAACCTAAAGTGGAGAGCCCCGATGCAAACCCTGAAGTTCCTCGGCGCCGCCGTCTGCGGCGCCTTCCTGTTCGCCGGCCCGGTCTCGGCGCAAATGCTGCAGCAGAACACCTGCGTCGCCGCTGTCGACGGCCCCCAGCAGGGCGTTCACAGCCAGTTCGACGGTTCAGCCGACGCCGTGGCCTGGCCACCCAACCACAAACTGCGCACGGTCCGCATCTCGGCCGTCAACCAGGATGGGGACGCCTGCAACGTCACGATCACCGACGTTCGTCAGGACGAGGCGCTCGACGGCCAGGGTGATGGCAACACCAGCCCCGACGCCGCCAACTGCAGCAACACCGGCAATGACTCCACGGTCGACCTGCGCGGCGAACGCTCAGGTCTCGGCACCGGCCGCTACTACCACGTGATGTACACGATGGACGATCCCGATGCGCCGATGGCGCCGGCCATGGGCGATGCGCGCGTGCTCGTCCCGCACGACCAGGGCATCAAGAAGGTCTGGCTGGACGAGGGTCCGCTGTTCGCGTCCTACGAGGGCGCGCTGGTCTGCAGCCCCTGAACGCCGTTTCCCGGACGCCCGCCCGGGCTAGGTAAACGGAGCCCGCCGCAGGTACCTGCGGCGGGCTTCCCGTTTCTGGGGCGCGGTTTAGATGACCACGACCTTCAGGGCCACCTCGACATTGCCGCGGGTGGCCTTCGAGTACGGGCAGAACTGGTGGGTCGCCTCCATCAGCCGCTGCGCGTCGGCTTCCGACAGTCCGCCGATCCAGGCCGTGATGTCGGCCTTCAGGCCGAAGCCCGAGCCGTCCGGGCCGATGCCGACCGCCACCTCGATCTCCACCGAGCTTGGCTTGAGCTTGAGCTGGTTGCTGGCGAGGTAGTCCATCGCGCCACCGAAGCAGGCGGCATAGCCGGCCGCGAACAGGTCTTCGGGCGTGGTCGTTCCCGGCTTGCCGGGGCCTCCCATGGCCTTGGGTACCGAGAGATCCACCTTGAGCACGCCATCGCGGGTCTCGGTATGGCCATTACGGCCGCCCGAGGACACGGCGTGGGCGGTATAGACGACGTTGACAGCCATCGGAGTTCTCCTGGTTCTGGTTCTGGTCTGCGGGGACCGCCGAGCCGCACGGCCTCCTGCCCTGCAGGGTAGAAGCCTCGGGCGGTCCGGTACAGCCCGACCCCCTGCCGCGACGGCGGCCCCCGCAGGCCTCGCGGGGGCCGCCCCGGGCCCTAGCGGCGATCGAAGCGGTCGAGGTTCATCACCTTGGTCCAGGCCGCCACGAAGTCACGCACGAACTGCGCCTGTGCATCGGCGCTGCCGTAGACCTCGGCCAGGGCCCGCAGCTGCGAGTGCGAACCGAACACCAGGTCGACGCGGGTGCCGGTGCCGCGCACCGCCCCGGTCTTGCGATCACGGCCCTCGAACAGGTCCTTGGCGGCATTCACCGGCGTCCAGGCCGTATTGATGTCGAGCAGGTTGACGAAGAAGTCATTGCTCAGCACCTGCGGCCGGCGCGTGAGCACGCCATGGGCAGTGCCGCCGGCATTGGCCCCCAGCACGCGCAGGCCGCCCACCAGCACCGTCATCTCCGGTGCCGTCAGCGTCAGCAGCTGGGCCCGATCCACCAGCAGGGCCTCGGCCGGCACGCCGAGCCCGGCCTTGGCATAGTTGCGGAAGCCGTCCGCCACCGGCTCCAGCACGGCCATGGCCTGCACATCGGTCTGCTCCTGCGTGGCATCCATGCGGCCCGGCGTGAACGGCACGCTGACCGCCTGGCCGGCATTCTTTGCGGCCTGCTCCACGGCGGCGTTACCTGCCAGCACGATCAGGTCGGCCAGCGAGATGCGCTTGCCGCCGGCCGCCCCGCGGTTGAACGCGGCCTGCAGGTCCTGGAGCACCTTCAGCACCTTCGCCAGCTGCGCCGGCTGGTTGACCTCCCAGTCCTTCTGGGGCGCCAGGCGGATGCGCGCGCCGTTGGCACCACCGCGCTTGTCCGAGCCGCGGAACGTGGAGGCTGAGGCCCAGGCCGTCGCGACCAGCTCGGCCACCGACAGGCCGGAGGCCAGCACCTGCGCCTTCAGGGCCGCGATGTCGTGCCCGTCGACCAGCGGATGGTTCACCGCTGGGATCGGGTCCTGCCAGAGCAGGGCCTCGGCCGGCACTTCCGGGCCGAGGTAGCGGGCGCGCGGGCCCATGTCGCGATGGGTCAGCTTGAACCAGGCGCGGGCGAACGCATCCGCAAACTGCTCGGGATGCGCGAGGAAGCGCCGGGAAATCTTCTCGTAGGCCGGATCGACGCGCAGCGACAGGTCCGTGGTCAGCATGGTCGGCCGATGCTTCTTCGCGGGGTCGTAGGCATCCGGGATCGTTGCCGGGGCGTCCTTGGCGACCCACTGGTGGGCGCCCGCCGGGCTCTTGGTCAGCTCCCATTCGTAGCCGAACAGGTTCTCGAAGTAGTTGTTGCCCCACTTCGTGGGCGTGGTGGTCCAGGTGACCTCCAGGCCGCTGGTGATCGTGTCCGCGCCCTTGCCCGACCGGTGACGCGAGAGCCAGCCGAAGCCCTGGGCCTCGAGGTCCATGGCCTCGGGCTCCGGACCGACCAGCGCCGCGTCGCCAGCGCCGTGGGCCTTGCCGAAAGTGTGTCCGCCGGCGATCAGGGCCACGGTCTCCTCGTCGTCCATCGCCATGCGCGCGAAGGTCTCGCGGATGTCGTGCGCGGCGGCGAGCGGGTCCGGCTTGCCATTGGGCCCTTCCGGATTCACGTAGATCAGGCCCATCTGCACCGCGCCCAGCGGCTGGCGCAGGTCGCGCTCTCCCGAGTGGCGCTGGTCTTCCAGCCACTGCTTCTCGCTGCCCCAGTCGATGTCCTGATCCGGCTCCCAGACGTCGGCACGGCCGCCCGCGAAGCCGAAGGTCTTGAAGCCCATCGACTCGAGCGCGACGTTGCCCGCCAGGATCATCAGGTCGGCCCAGGAGATGCGGCGCCCGTACTTCTGCTTGATCGGCCAGAGCAGGCGGCGCGCCTTGTCGAGGTTACCGTTGTCGGGCCAGCTGTTGAGCGGGGCAAAGCGCTGCTGCCCGGCGCCGGCGCCGCCCCGGCCGTCACCGACCCGATAGGTGCCGGCGCTGTGCCAGGCCATGCGGACGAAGAACGGGCCGTAGTGACCGAAGTCGGCCGGCCACCAGTCCTGCGAGTCGGTCATCAGCGCGTGCAGGTCGCGCTTCAGCGCCGGGTAGTCGAGCTCGGCGAAGGCCTTCGCGTAGTCGAAGTCGGCGCCCATGGGGTCGGACTTGGCCGAGTGCTGGTGGAGCATCTCGAGCCGCAACTGTCGGGGCCACCAGTCACGGTTGGAGGTCGAGGCGCCGGTGGCGTGATGGAACGGGCACTGGCCGGCGGGCGGGGTCGGGGTCTGGCTCATGGGGCTCTCCTTGCGGGGTCGTTATTCAGTCAACGGCTTTCGGCATAGGCCGCGAGCCAGGTTCCGGCATTCAGGAATAGACGGGCGGTGAGGCTTTCCACGCGGGTCTTCAGCAGGATCATGATGGGCTCGGCAGCGGGTACCGCACCATCCTGCGCCGCCGGCATCGATTGATCCAATTGATTGTTACTTGAGGTTCGATAGCTTTTATCGTTGCGCTCTCCTGGCCGCCGCAGGCCGGTGCGGTTGGCGGAACCCCAGCGATCACGGACAATTGCGCGCTTTTCTTTCAGGCGACCCCCATGTCACGCGACTTGCTGCTCGAAATCGGCACTGAAGACCTGCCGGCCCGCTACGTCCTGCCGCTGGCGGACGCACTGGTCCGGGGCGTGGTCGAGGGCCTGCGGCAGCGCGGTGTCGGCTGCGGCGAGGCCCGGCGCTATGCCACGCCGCGGCGCATTGCCGTGCGGGTGTCCGCGGTTGCGGCCGAACAGCCCGAGCAGACCGTCGAGCGTAGCGGCCCGGCCCTGGCCGCCGCCTTGAAGGACGGACAGCCCACGCCGGCCGCCCTGGGCTTCGCCAAGTCCTGCGGCGTCGAGTTCGCGGCCCTGGGCCAGAAGGACGGCAAGCTGCATTTCGCCCGCACCCAGCCTGGCCGCGCCACGCGCGAACTGCTGCCCGAGATCTTCGAGGCCACCCTCAAGCAGATGGACGAACTGGTCCCCAAGCGCATGCGCTGGGGCGCCGGCGAGGAAACCTTCGTGCGCCCGGTACAGTGGCTGTGCTGCCTGCTGGGCAGCGACGTCGTGCCGCTGCAGCGCTTCGGCCTGACCGCCGGCCGCGTCACTTACGGCCATCGCTTCCACGCCCCGGCCGCGATCACGCTGCAGGCGCCCGCCGACTACGCCCCTGCGCTGCGCGCCGCCCAGGTCTGGGCCGAGGTCGAGCTGCGCAAGGCCGAGATCCGCCGCCAGATCGAGGCCGAGGCCGCGCGCCTGCAAGGCCACGCCCGCATCACCGAGGACCTGCTCGACGAGGTCACGGCCCTGGTCGAACGCCCGGTCGCCATCACCGGCCATTTCGAGGAACGCTTCCTCGAGCTGCCGCCGGAAGTGATCGTCGCCACGGTCGAGACCAACCAGCGCTACTTCACCGTTTTCCGCGATCCGGCGCAGACCCAGCTGACCAACGCCTTCATCACCATCGCCAACATCGAATCGCGCGATGTCGCGCAGGTGATCGCCGGCAACGAGCGCGTGGTGCGCCCGCGCCTTACCGATGCCCTGTTCTTCTGGCAGCAGGATCTCAAGCAGCCGCTCGCCGCCTACGGCGAGAAACTGGGCACGGTCACCTTCCAGAAGGACCTGGGCAGCACGGCCGCGAAGGTCGAGCGCATCACGCGCCTGGCGACGGCCATTGCCCAGCAGCTCGGTGCCGACGCTACCGCCGCCGCGCGGGCCGCGCAGCTGAGCAAGAACGACCTCGTGACCAAGATGGTCTACGAGTTCCCGGAACTGCAGGGCCTCATGGGCGGCTACTACGCCACGCGCTCCGGCGAGGCGCCGGCCGTGGCCCGCGCGATCCGCGAACATTACCTGCCGACCCAGCAGGGCACGCCGGTGCCCGGCAGCGTCGAGGGCCAGATCGTTGCCCTCGCCGACAAGCTCGACACCCTCGCCGGCATCTTCGCGATCGGCCAGAAGCCCAGCGCCAGCAAGGACCCGTACGCCCTGCGCCGCGCGGCGCTCGGCGTGCTGCGCATCTGCCTCGAGGCCGAGCTGGCGCTCGACCTGCGCACCCTCCTGAAGATCGCGCTCGAGGCCCAGCCGGCCGGGCAGCGCGATGCTGCCGTGCTCAACGAGCTGCTGGAGTTCGTGCTGGAGCGCCTGCGCGCCTGGCTGGTCGGCCAGAGCGTCGACGGCCGCGCCGTGAGCGTGGAAATGTTCGAGGCCGTGCGGGCGATGAACATCGCCCAGCCGCTCGACTTCCAGCATCGCCTGCGTGCGGTGCACCGCTTCGTCGCGCTGCCCGAGGCCCCGAACCTGGCCGCCGCCAACAAGCGCGTGCGCAATATCCTCAAGCAGGCCGGCAGCGCGGGCGGCACCGTCAACCCGGCGAAGTTCGAGCACCCCGCCGAGCAGGCGCTGTTCACCAAGCTTGGCGAACTCGAGGCGCTCAACGCCAAGGCGGCCGGCTACACCTCGCAGCTGGTGAGCCTGGCCTCGCTGCGCGAACCGGTTGACGCCTTCTTCGAGGGCGTGATGGTCAATGCCGAGGATGCCTCCGTGCGTGCCAACCGGCTGGCCCTGCTGTCCCGCCTGGACGGCCTGTGTCGCTCGGTGGCCGATCTGTCGCAGCTGCCCGGCTGAGCGGGCCGCGCGCTAGAGTGGCGACATGAAGATCGTCATTCTCGACCGCGACGGCGTCATCAACGAGGACTCGCCCGACTACATCAAGTCGGCGGCCGAATGGCGGCCGATTCCCGGCAGCCTCGAGGCCATCGCCAAGCTCTGCCAGTCCGGCTTCCGCGTATTCGTGGCCAGCAACCAGTCCGGCCTCGGGCGCGGGCTGTTCGACTACGACGCCTTCGCGGCGATGAATGCGCAGATGCAGAAGCTGCTCGCCGAACTCGGCGGACGCGTCGACGGCGTGTTCTTCGCGCCCGATCATCCGGACCGTGCGAGCACCATGCGCAAGCCGGCCCCGGGCATGCTGCTGGATCTTGCCCGGCGCCTGAACCTCCACCTCGAACTGGTGCCGGTGGTCGGCGATTCGCTGCGCGACATCGAGGCCGCACGGGCGGCCAAGGCCCTGCCGGTGCTGGTGCGCACGGGCAACGGTCGCCGCACCGAGGCCGAGCACAAGGCCGCGCTGCGCGGGGTGGCGATCTACGATGACCTCGCCGCCTATGCCTCGGCCCTGATCGCGGCGCAGCAGGCGCTGCCGCCCGTGGTGGCGGCTTACTGAGCGGTCGCAGCTAGCGGCCGCAGACCGCGTAGTCCTCGCGGCGGCGGTCGATCTCCACGCCGAGGTCCTTCACCCCGGGCACCGCGCCCGGCTTGTGGATCGCCAGGCGCAGCGAGAGCAGCGGAAATTCGGCGAACAGCGTGCGCGCCAGGCCCTCGGCCAGGGTTTCGAGCAGGGCCGGCTGGCGCTCGCCCACCAGGCGGCGCAGCCGCTGGCAGACCGCGTCGTAGTCCACCGCATCGCGCACCTGGTCGCTGGCGGCGGCCTCGCGCATATCGACGCCCAGGTCGAGGTCGACCACCAGCGGCCGCGCGATCTGGCGCTCCCAGCCATGCACGCCGACGATGGCCTCGAGCTCGAGGCCGCGGATGAAGATCTTGTCCATGGGATCAGGTCGATGCGGGCGGTGGCTGCAGCTCGCTGAGCAGCCAGCGCGGGGTGGTAAACAGCTTGCCCTCGGGCGCGCGGCCCTGCGTGCGGCGGGCCCAGCCGGTGTAGGCGATCATCGCGCCATTGTCGGTGCAGAAGATCTGGCGCGGAAAATGGACGCGGCCGCCGCGGCGACGGGCCAGCTCGGCGAGCTGGGCCCGCAGACGCAGATTGGCGCCGACGCCACCGGCCACCACCAGGCGCTGGAAGCCGGTCTGGTCCAGGGCGCGGGCGCACTTGATCGCCAGGGTCTCGGTCACGGCTTCCTCGAAGCCCAGGGCCAGGTCGGCCTTGTCCTGCTCGCTGGCAGCCTCGGGCAGGGCCGTCAGCACGGCGGTCTTCAGGCCGCTGAAGCTGAAGTCGAGCCCCGGCCGATCGGTCATGGGGCGCGGGAAGCGGAAGCGGCCAGGACGCCCCTGCTCGGCCAGGCGCGCCAGGTGCGGGCCGCCGGGATACGGCAGGCCCAGCAGCTTGGCGGTCTTGTCGAAGGCCTCGCCGACCGCATCGTCCAGGCTCTCGCCGAGCAGCTCATAGGCGCCCACGCCGCGAACCGCGACCAGCAGGGTGTGGCCACCCGAGACCAGCAGGGCCAGGAACGGAAACTCGGGCGGCTCGGCCTCCAGCATCGGTGCTAGCAGGTGGGCTTCCATGTGGTGGATCGGAATCAGCGGCTTGCCGGTGGCCGTGGCCAGGCCCGCCGCCACGGCGCCCCCCACCATCAGGGCGCCAATCAAGCCGGGGCCGGCGGTATAGGCAATGCCGCCCAGTTCCGCCGGCGCCACGCCGGCCTCGGCCAGGACCTCGCGCACCAGGGCATTGATCCGGCGCACGTGGTCGCGCGAAGCCAGTTCCGGCACCACGCCACCGTACTCCGCATGCAGGGCGATCTGGCTGTGCAGGCGGTGCGCGAGCAGGCCGCGCTCGCCGTCGTAGACCGCGACGGCGGTCTCGTCGCAGGAGGTTTCGATGCCCAGGATGGGGCCGGAGGTGGAGCCGGTGGCGGCGGGGGCGCTCATTCGCGGATTCTAGCGTCCGGGACCCCGCGATTTGCGCCCCGCGGCGCCTTCCCCTTAGAATCGCCGCCCCTTGGGGGGTCTAGTGGCCCCCTTTTGCCTGCAACAAAGCGAGTGAGTTCCTATGCCGTCCGTTCGCATCCGCGACAACGAGCCTTTCGAAGTGGCGCTGCGCCGCTTCAAGCGCACCTGTGAGAAGGCGGGTGTGCTGACCGATCTGCGCACCCACGAGTTCTTCGAGAAGCCGAGCCAGGAACGCAAGCGCAAGCGCGCTGCGGCCGTGAAGCGCCAGGCCAAGAAGGTCCAGCGCGAATCCAACAAGCGGATCCGTCTGTACTGAGGACCCCGGCCGGGCGCGCCTCCTCCCGGAGCGCGCCGGCCGTTCGCTGTTCCCCCGCCTGAGCCCTGCCCGCCCATGTCCGAGCTGAAGAATCGCATCGCCGAGGACGTGAAGACCGCCATGCGCGGTGGCGACAAGGCGCGGCTGTCGGTGCTGCGCATGCTGCAGGCCGAGCTCAAGCAGCGGGAGGTCGTCGACAGCATCGAGCTGACCGACGCCGTCGTGAACGCCGCCATCGAGAAGATGGTCAAGCAGCGTCGCGACTCCGAGAAGCAGTTCCGCGACGGCAACCGCGCGGACCTCGCCGACAAGGAAGCTTCCGAGATCCAGATGCTGATCGGCTACCTGCCGCAGCAGCTGACCGAGGCCGAGGTGCAGGCCCTGATTGCCCAGGCGATCGCCGAGACCGGCGCCGCCGGCGGCAAGGACATGGGCAAGGTCATGGGCTGGATCAAGCCCAAGGTGCAGGGTCGCACCGACATGGGCAAGCTCTCCGGCCTGATCAAGACGCAGCTGGGCTGAGCGTCTCCCGCCGCGGCACCCGCCCGGCGTTCCCCCGTAAACTTGCGCCGACATGGCCGGCCGCATTCCCGACGCATTCATCCAGGACCTGATCGCTCGCACCGATATCGTCGAGCTGATCGGCTCGCGCCTGGAGCTCAAGCGCGCCGGCAAGGAATTCAAGGCGCGCTCGCCGTTCACCAACGAGAAGTCACCGAGCTTCTTCGTCTCGCCGCAGAAGCAGATGTTCTTCTGCTTCTCCTCGGGCAAGAACGGCACGGCGATCAGCTTCCTGATGGAGTACGACCGCCTGTCCTTCGTCGAGGCGGTGGAGGAACTGGCCCGCCGCGCCGGCGTCGAGGTGCCGCGCGAGGGCGGCGGCCAGGAGGCGCGGCCGGTCGTCGACGGCCCGCTGGACGCCCTGGCTGCGGCGCAGCGCTGGTTCCGCGAGCAGCTGAAGACCGCGCCCGCCGCCATCGACTACCTGAAACAGCGCGGCGTGACCGGGGAGACCGCCAAGACCTTCGGCATCGGCTTTGCCCCCGAAAGCTGGGACGGCCTGACGAACTTCCTGAAGGACACGCGCCATGCCGTCGACGCCGGCTTGCTGATCGAGCGCGACGGCGGCCGCGGCGGCGCCTACGACCGCTTCCGCAACCGCGTCATGTTCCCGATCCGCGATACCCGCGGCCGGGTCATCGCCTTCGGTGGTCGCACGCTCGCCAACGATCCGGCCAAGTACCTCAACTCCCCCGAGACCGTGCTCTTCCACAAGGGGCGCAATCTCTACGGCCTCTACGAGGCGCGCCAGTCCTCGACCAGCGCCCTGCCCTACCTGATCGTGGTCGAGGGCTACATGGACGTGGTGATGCTGGCGCAATACGGCATCCGCGAGGTGGTCGGCACCCTCGGCACGGCCACCACGCGCGAGCATCTGAACCTGCTGTTCAAATCCACCGGCAAGATCGTGTTCTGCTTCGACGGCGACCGCGCCGGTCGCGCCGCCGCCTGGCGCGCCCTGGAGCAGGTACTGCCGGAGATGAGCGAGAACCGCGAATGCGTGTTCATGTTCATCCCCGAAGGCGATGACCCGGATACCTGGGTGCAGAAGATCGGCGCCGAGGCCTTCCGCGCGAAGATCGGCGAAGCCGTACCGCTCTCGCAGTTCCTGCTGGGCGAGCTGGGCAAGCAGGTGAATCTCGGCACGCTCGACGGCCGCGCCCGACTCGCCGCCCTGGCCCGACCCCATCTCGACAAGCTGCGGGAAGGCCCGCTGCGCAGCCTGCTGCTCGACGAGCTGGGCCGCCTGACGCGCCTCAGCCGGCCCGATCTGGAGGCCCTGTCGCCGCGCCAGGACGGCCCTGCACCATCGGCCCCGGAAGGCCCCGCCGCCGCACGTGCGGAGAATCCCGCGAGCCGGCCGGTGCGCCGGGCCCTGCAGCTCCTGCTGGAGCTGCCGGAGCTGGCCGAGCAGGTCGACCACCTCGAGCTGCTCGGCCAGGCCGAGGTCCCCGGCGTGGACGTCCTGGTCGAGGCGATCGACTTCTTCCAGGCCCATCCGGGCGCCCGGGCAGCGCAATTGGTGGAGTTCTGGAAGGACACCGCCAAGGGCCGCGGCCTGCAGCGCCTGCTGGCCGAACCCCTGCCGCTGGACGCGGCGGCGGTTGAAAACGAGTTCCGCGACGCCATTGCCCGGCTGACCCAGAAGGCCCTCCGGGCCCGGGTCCAGGGCCTCTTGGCCGAGGCCCGGCTGCGGCCCCTGACGGGGGCGGAAACCCGGGAGATCGAGGCCATTACACGACAGTTGGCTACAAGATCGCCAACATCCTAGGCCGCCGGGTATAATAGGCAGTTCCGCAACACCTTCCCGCACGCCGTTCCCACGGCGTCGTTACCCGAGTATCGCCGAATGGCCAGCAGCAACACTACTGAGAAAGCCGACAAGGTCTCTGCCGACAAGCAGGCCCAGAAGCAATCCCAGATCAAGGTCCTGATCGCGCGCGGCAAGGAAAAGGGCTACCTCACCTACGCCGAGGTGGCCGATCATCTGCCCGAGATCGTCGACACGGAGCAGATCGAAGACATCATCAGCATGATCCAGGCGATGGGCATCCCCGTCCACGAGGATGCGCCGGAAGAGGATCAGCAGCTGTTCTCGGAGCCGGCGGTCGTCGCGACCAACGAGGAAGAGGAAGACGCCGCCGAGGAAGCCGCCGCCGCGATCGCCGCACTGGACGACCAGTTCGGCCGCACCACCGATCCGGTGCGCATGTACATGCGCGAGATGGGCTCGGTGGAGCTGCTCGACCGCGAGGGCGAGATCCGCATCGCCAAGCGCATCGAGGAAGGTCTCAACGAGACCATGTTCGCGATGAGCCAGTACCCGGAGACCATCGCGATCCTGCTCGAGGCCTATGCCGCCCACAAGGACGGCAAGAAGCGCCTGGCCGAGATCGTGACGGGCTTCTTCGATCCGAACGCCGTCGAGGAGCCGCCGCAGGAAATGCCGGTGGACCTGCCGGAGGAGGAAGAGGAAGACGAGAAGGCCGAGGGCGACGGCGAGGAAGAGGAAGCGGTGGATACCGGCCCGGATCCGGTCCTGACCGCCGAGAAGTTCGCTGAGCTGCAGAAGCTCTATGACAAGGCCTGGGATGCGCTGGTCAAGCTCGGCGCCCACCACCCCAAGACGCAGGGCAAGCGCGAGGCGGTGGCCGAGCACATCATGACCTTCAAGCTCTCTCCCAAGATCGTGGACGAGATCACGCAGAACCTGCGTCGCAAGATCCAGCTGGTGCGCGACACCGAGAAGGCGATCATGCGCGTCTGTGTCGTCGACGCCGGCATGTCGCGCGAGGAGTTCCTGAAGATCTACCGCGAGGCCAACGGCGGCACCGAGCAGGACTGGGTGCAGAAGCTGATCCGCGCCAAGCGCAAGTACTCCTCGGAGCTGAACAACCGCAAGGAGGAGATTTTCGCCCTGCAGGACCAGCTGCGGAAGATGGAAGGCGACAACCTGATCTCGATCGACGAGATCAAGGACATCAATCGTCGCATGAACGTGGGCGAGGCCAAGGCCCGCCGCGCGAAGAAGGAGATGGTGGAGGCCAACCTGCGCCTCGTGATCTCCATCGCCAAGAAGTACACCAACCGCGGCCTGCAGTTCCTCGACCTGATCCAGGAAGGCAACATCGGCCTGATGAAGGCGGTCGACAAGTTCGAATACCGCCGCGGCTACAAGTTCTCGACCTATGCCACCTGGTGGATCCGCCAGGCCATCACCCGCTCGATCGCCGACCAGGCGCGCACCATCCGCATCCCGGTGCACATGATCGAGACCATCAACAAGCTCAACCGCATCAGCCGCCAGATGCTGCAGGAGATGGGCCGCGAGCCCACGCCGGAAGAGCTGGCCAAGAAGATGGAGATGCCCGAGGACAAGATCCGCAAGGTGCTGAAGATCGCCAAGGAACCGATCTCGATGGAAACGCCGATCGGCGACGACGAGGATTCGCACCTCGGCGACTTCATCGAGGACACCAACGCGGTCTCGCCGCAGGAAGCCGCCACCTCGCAGTCGCTGGCGGAAGCCACGCACCAGATCCTCGCCAGCCTCACCCCGCGCGAGGCCAAGGTGCTGCGCATGCGCTTCGGCATCGACATGAACACCGACCACACGCTGGAAGAGGTCGGCAAGCAGTTCGACGTCACCCGCGAGCGCATCCGCCAGATCGAGGCCAAGGCGCTGCGCAAGCTGCGCCACCCGAGC
>DASUDL010000054.1:0-2171 GCA_036275615.1 Solimonas sp. | reverse complement strand
CCATTGAGCGTATGCAGCAGTTCCGGCTTCCGGGTTTCGGGGTGCCGGTAGCGGGCCAGCATGCGCCGGGCTTGGTAGTCCTCGAAGTTCGAGCAGGATGAGATTTCCCGGTAGCGGTCCTGGCTGGGCAGCCAGACCTCGAGATCATAGGTCTTGGCCGAGCCGGCGCCCATGTCGCCGGCACACAGGGCCATGACCCGGTAGGGCAAGTCCAGTTTCCGCAGAATCGCCTCGGCGTGGCCGGTGAGTTCCTCAAGGGCGGCGGCCGATTGCGAGGGCACCACGGCCTGCACCAGCTCCACCTTCTCGAACTGGTGCTGGCGGATCATGCCGCGAGTATCGCGACCCGCCGCACCCGCTTCCGAGCGGAAGCAGGGCGTGTGGGCCACCCAGCGCCGCGGCAGGGCCCCGGCCTCCAGGATCTCGTCGCGCAGCAGGTTGGTGACCGGCACCTCGGCGGTGGGGATGAGGCGCCACTCCTGCTCGCCCTGCACGGTGAAGAGGTCGGCACCGAACTTGGGCAACTGGCCCGTCCCACGCAGGCTGGCCGCATTCACCAGATAGGGCACGTACAGTTCCTCGTACCCATGCTCGGTGGTGTGCACATCCAGCATGAACTGGGTCAGGGCGCGCTGCAGGCGCGCGAGCGCCCCGCGCAGCACCGTAAAACGGGCGCCGGTGATCTTGGCCGCCGCTGCAAAGTCCATCAGGCCCAGGGCCTCACCGAGGTCGGCGTGATCGCGGGCGCCCGCGGACGCGCGAGGCTGGCCCCAGCGGCGTTGCTCGACATTGTCGTTCTCGTCGCGGCCGTCCGGGACAGACGCCTGCGGAATGTTCGGCAGGCCCATCAGGAAGGCATCAAACTCGACCTGGAGCCCCTCCAGCGCCGCGCGCTTGGCATCGAGTTCAGTGCCGAGCCGTCCCACCTCGGCCATCAGCGGCGTCACATCCTCGCCGCGGCCCTTTGCTGCGCCAATCGCCTTGGAGCGGGCATTGCGCTCGGCCTGCAGGCCCTCGGTTTCGGTCTGCAGGCGCTTGCGCTGGTTCTCCAGCGACTGGAACCGCTCCAGGTCGAAGACGAAGCCGCGACGGGCCAACTGCGCGGCAACCTGTTCGGGCTGGGTGCGCAACAGCTTGGGATCGAGCATGGGAAATCATCGGTGGGATTTTCGGGCCGGTATTGTAGAACCTGCGCCGGCCTGCGGGACGCCTGCTCAGGCTTCGTCAGGCTGCTGCTGGCGACGCAACTGGGCCAGCTTCTCGGCGATCCGGATCTCGAGGCCGCGATGCACCGGCTCGTACAGCCGCGTGCCCTGCAGGCTGTCCGGCAGGAACTGCTGCCCGGCCGCCACGCCGCCGACCTCGTCATGGTCGTAGCGGTAGTCCTTGCCGTATCCCAAGTCCTTCATCAGGCGTGTCGGAGCATTGCGCAGGTGCATCGGCACTTCCAGCGAACCGGTGCGCTCGACCAGCGCCCGCGCCTCGCCGTAGGCCGCGTAGACGGCGTTGCTCTTGGGGGCGCAGGCCAGGTAGACCACCGCCTGGGCGATGGCCAGCTCACCCTCCGGGCTGCCCAGGCGCTCGTAGCTGTCCCAGGCATCCAGGCACAACCGCTGTCCGCGGGGATCGGCCAAGCCGACATCCTCCACTGCCATGCGCAAGACCCGGCGCGCCAGGTAGCGCGCGTCGCAGCCACCATCGAGCATGCGTGCCAGCCAGTAGAGCGCGGCGTCCGGATCGCTGCCCCGCACCGACTTGTGCAGGGCGGAAATTTGGTCGTAGAAGTTCTCGCCCTGCTTGTCGAAGCGCCGCAGGCCCCGGCCGATGACCTGATCCAGCAGCGCGTCATCGATGCGCGGCGCAGCGCGGGCGAGTTCGGTCGCGGTTTCCAGCAGGATCAGCCCACGCCGCGCATCGCCGTCGGACGCCTCGACCAGACGGTCGATCCAGTGTCCGGGAATCGATGCCGGCTCCCGACCCAGGCCGCGCTCCGGATCCTGTAGCGCCCGCTGCAGCAGGGCGCGGATCGCCTCCGGCCCCAGGCTGCGCAGGACAAAGACGCGCAGCCGCGACAGCAGGGCGGCATTGAGCTCGAAGGACGGATTCTCCGTGGTGGCGCCCACGAGGATGATCGTGCCGTTCTCCACGTGCGGCAGCAGGGCATCCTGCTG